>NZ_MWOM01000010.1:26426-98042 GCF_012931925.1 Acidovorax sp. SRB_24 | reverse complement strand
CGCGCCACGCAGAACCAGCACTTTGCCGACCTGATGGCCACGCTCGGCGCCACCATCATTCCGCGCGCGCGCCTGGGAGGCCCCCAGGGCGCCAGCAGCGAACAGGCCGCCTACCTGCAGCGCGTGCATGCGGAGCACGACAGCATTTTCGACGCCATTGCACGCCAGGATCCGGACGGCGCACGCGCGGCGATGCGCACCCACCTGGCCAACAGCCGCGAACGGCGCCGTCGCTCCGGAGATGCCATCCCGCGTTGATCCCGGGTATACCCTGACCTCTCTGTTGCACATCGGGTTGTACGATGACTGACCACAAAAATCCATCAACCGCAACGGAGACGAGCAATGAAGAAGCGCCTATTCACCCTGGTCGCGGCCCTGGCCTTGGCCGCACCCGCGTTTGCCTGGCCCGACAAACCCATCACCATGGTCGTGCCCTTCCCGCCCGGCGGCTCGACCGACACGCTGGCGCGCGCCCTGGCCACGCCCATGCAGGCCACGCTGGGCCAGACCATCGTGGTCGAAAACCGCCCCGGCGCCACGGGCACGATTGGCGCCGGCCAGGTCAAGCGCAGCGCTGCCGACGGCTACACGCTCCTGGTGGCGTCGCTCGGTCCCTATGTGATCGCACCGCACCTGGTCAAGAGCGTGCCCTACGACGCCGGCAAGGACTTTGACCTGCTCACGGTGGCCGTGCAGGCGCCGAACCTGCTCGTCGTCCCCGCCAACTCGCCGCACAAAACGCTGGCCAATGTGATCGCCTATGAAAAATCCAACCCCGGCAAGATGACGTTTGCCTCGTCGGGCAACGGCTCCTCGGACCACCTCACGGTGGAGCTGTTCTGGCAGCAGACCGGCACCAGCGGCGTGCACGTGCCCTACAAAGGCGGCGCACCGGCCATCTCCGACCTGCTCGGCGGCCAGGTGGACGCGTCGTTCCAGAACATCAACGCCGTGATCCAACAGGTGCGCGCCGGCAAGCTGCGCGCGCTCGCCATCACGTCCGACAAGCGCTCGCCGCTGCTGCCCGATGTGCCCACCATGGCCGAGGCCGGTGCGCCCGGGGTGAACGTGTACTCGTGGCAGGCCGTGGCCGCGCCCAAGGGCCTGCCCGCCGACGTGAAGAAAAAGCTGCATGGCGCGCTCATGGCCGCCTTGAAAGACCCGGGCATCCAGCAGCGCTTCGTGGACGTGGGCTTCGAAATCGTGGGCAACACGCCCGAACAGTTCGCCGCGTTCCAGCAGCAGGAATCGGCGCGCTGGAAGAAGGTCGTAGAGACCGGCAACATCACCGCAGACTGAGGATTTTCATGGCTTTCTCGACCCCCGTTGTCACCGCGCTGCAGGCCATTCCCGTGGCCGGTCACGACAGCTTGCTGCTCAACCTCTCGGGCGGGCATGCACCTTTTTTCACGCGCAACCTGCTCATCCTCACCGACAGCGCGGGTCGCACCGGGGTCGGCGAGGTACCGGGCGGCGAAGCCATCCGCCGCACCCTGGAAGACGCGCGCGAGCTGCTGCTGGGCCAGCCCATCGGCGACGTGCGGCGCCTGCTCGGCGAAGTGCAGGCGCGCTTTGCCGACCGCGACCAGGGCGGGCGCGGCCTGCAGACCTTTGACCTGCGCACCACCGTGCACGCTGTCACCGCCATCGAAAGCGCGCTACTCGACCTGCAGGGCCAGCACCTGGGTGTACCGGTGGCGGCGCTGCTCGGCGAAGGCCAGCAGCGCGAGGCGGTGGAAATGCTCGGCTACCTGTTCTTCATCGGCGATGCGCAGCAGACCCCGCTGAATTACCGCCAGGAAGACGGCGCCGACAACGACTGGTTTCGCCTGCGCAACCAGGCCGCGCTCACGCCCGAAGCCGTGGTGCGCCTGGCCGAGGCCGCGCACGCACGCTACGGCTTCAACGACTTCAAGCTCAAGGGCGGCGTCCTCGCGGGCGGCCACGAGGTCGAGGCCATCGTGGCGCTGCACGAGCGCTTTCCGCAGGCGCGCATCACGCTCGACCCCAATGGCGGCTGGCTGCTCAAAGACGCCATCCGCCTGCTGCGCGACCTGCGCGGCGTGCTCGCCTACGCCGAAGACCCCTGCGGCGCCGAAGACGGCTTCTCGGGCCGCGAGGTCATGGCCGAGTTCCGGCGCGCCACCGGCCTGCCCACGGCCACCAACATGGTGGCCACCGACTGGCGCCAGATGGTGCACGCGCTGTCACTGCAATCGGTCGACATTCCGCTGGCCGACCCGCATTTCTGGACCATGGCCGGCTCGGTGCGCGTGGCGCAGACCTGCCGCGACTGGGGCCTGACCTGGGGCTCGCACTCGAACAACCATTTCGACGTCTCACTCGCCATGTTCACGCATGTGGCGGCGGCCGCGCCCGGCAAGGTCACGGCCATCGACACGCACTGGATCTGGCAGGACGGCCAGCGGCTGACGCAAGAGCCATTGCAGATTCGCGGCGGCCTGGTCGAAGTGCCCAAGAAGCCCGGTCTGGGCGTGGAGCTGGACATGGCCGAAGTGGCAAAAGCCCACGCGCTGTACCTGCAGCATGGTCTGGGCGCGCGCGACGACGCCATTGCCATGCAGTCGCTCATGCCGGGCTGGACCTTTGATCCGAAACGTCCGGCATTGGACCGCTGATCCCAGGCAGGCGTTTCCCACTATTAGACGGAGACAAACCATGCGCATTTCCCGCCGTACGCTCCAGCTGGCCGCTCTGGCCAGCACGCTCGCCTGCCTGCTGCCGTCCCACGCCGAGGAGGCATGGCCGGCCGCCAAACCGATCAAGCTGGTCGTGCCCTTTGCCGCCGGCGGCACCTCCGACGTGCTCGCCCGCACGCTGGCGGCGCAACTGCAGCTTGCGCTCAAGCAGTCCATCGTCGTGGAGAACAAGGCGGGCGCGGGCGGCGTGCTGGGCGCCGACAGCGTCGCCAAGTCGCCCGCCGATGGCTACACGCTGCTGCTGGGCACCATTGCGTCCCACGCGATCAACCCGGCGCTGCAGCCCAAGATTCCGTACAACGCTGCCAAGGATTTCGCCCCCGTGATGCTGCTGGGCAGCATCAGCAATGTGCTGCTGGTCAATGCCAGCCAGCCCTTCAAGAATGTCCAGGACGTAATCACCGCCGCCAAGGCCAAACCCGGCGCACTGACCTTCGGCTCGGCGGGCCAGGGCACCTCGCAGCACCTCTCGGGCGAGACCTTCCGGCTGCTGGCCGGCGCAGACATCACCCATGTGCCCTACCGCGGCAGCGCACCGGCGGTGCAGGATCTGCTGGGCGGCCAGATTCCGATGACCTTCGAAACCTCGCTGGTCGCCCTGCCGCACATCAAGAGCGGCAAGCTGCGCGCGCTCGCCGTCACGTCGTCCAAGCGCACCCAGGTGCTGCCGGATGTGCCGACGATGCAGGAAAGCGGCGTCGCCGGCTTCGATGTGAGCAGTTGGCAGGCGCTGTATGCACCGGCCGGCACGCCGCCGGCCATCGTGAACCGGCTCAATGCCGAACTGGCCAAGATCATTGCCCAGCCCGACACCCGGGCCAAGATGGACGGTCTCGGGCTGGAGTACACGGTCAATACGCCCGAGCAGTTCGCCAGCTTCCAGCGCACCGAACAAGCCAAATGGGTGCAAGTGATCAAGGACGGCAACATCAAGCCCGAATGAGATTCGGCCATGCCGCACAACGCCACACGAGCCCCCCTGTACATCGCCATGCACGAACGCGACAACGTCGCGATCGTGGCCAATGACGGTGGCTTGCCCGCCGGCACCGTCTTCGCCTCGGGCCTGACGCTGCGCGAGCATGTGCCGCAGGGCCACAAGGTGGCGCTGGCAGACCTTCCAGCCGGCAGCGCGGTGCGCCGCTATGACGTGGCGATCGGCTACGCGCTGCAAGACATCCTGGCCGGTAGTTGGGTGCACGAGCGCCTGCTGCAACTGCCGGCCGCGCGCGGGCTCGACCACCTGCCCATCGCCACTGCGCAGCCTGCGCAGCAGCCACCGCTGAACGGCTACACCTTCGAGGGCTACCGCAATCCAGACGGCTCGGTGGGCACGCGCAACATCCTGGCCATCACCCAGACGGTGCAGTGCGTCGCCGGCGTCACCAACTTCGCGGTACAGCGCATCAAGGCCGAGTTGCTCCCAAAGTACCCGCATGTCGATGACGTGGTGGCGCTCGAACACACGTACGGCTGCGGGGTGGCCATCGATGCGCCCGATGCGATCATTCCGATCCGAACGCTGCGCAACATCAGCCTCAACCCCAATTTCGGCGGCGAGGTGATGGTGGTGAGCCTGGGCTGCGAAAAGCTGCAGCCCGAGCGGCTGCTGCCCCTGGGCAGCATCGCGCTGATCGACGAACGCAGCGCGGCCGCCACCGACCCGGCGGCCGGGCTTGACGTGGTGTGCCTGCAGGACGAGGCGCACGTGGGCTTCATGTCGATGGTCGATTCGATCGTGCGCCAGGCCGAGGCGCACCTGCAGCGCCTCAATACACGCCGGCGCGAGACGGTGCCCGCGAGCGAACTCGTGGTGGGCGTGCAGTGCGGCGGCAGCGATGCGTTCTCGGGCGTCACCGCCAACCCGGCCGTGGGCTTTTGCACCGACCTGCTGGTGCGCGCCGGCGCCAGCGTAATGTTCTCGGAGGTGACCGAGGTTCGCGACGGCATCGACCAGCTCACCGCGCGCGCAGCCACGCCCGAGGTGGCAGAAGCCATGGTGCGCGAGATGGCCTGGTACGACGCCTACCTGCACAAGGGCCAGGTCGACCGCAGCGCCAACACCACGCCCGGCAACAAGAAGGGCGGCCTCTCGAACATCGTCGAAAAGGCCATGGGCTCGATCGTGAAGTCCGGCTCGGCCCCCATCACCGGCGTGCTCGCGCCGGGCGAAAAACTCGCGCGCAAGGGCCTGACCTATGCAGCCACGCCAGCCAGCGACTTCATCTGCGGCACGCTGCAGCTGGCCGCGGGCATGAACCTGCATGTGTTCACCACCGGGCGCGGCACGCCCTATGGCCTAGCCGAGGTGCCGGTGATCAAGGTCGCCACGCGCAGCGACCTGGCGCGCCGCTGGCACGACCTGATGGACGTGAACGCCGGCACGATCGCCACCGGACAACAAACTATCGAGCAGGTGGGCTGGGAGCTGTTCCACCTGATGCTCGCAGTCGCCAGCGGCAAGAAGAAGACCTGGGCCGAGCACTGGAAGCTGCACAACGCCCTGGTGCTGTTCAACCCGGCGCCAGTGACCTGAGCCACACACGCACCACATTCCCCTCCGCACACTGATACACAAGGACTATTTCATGAGAGAAAACCATCTGCGCACCCTGTGGAAGAACGACCAGGCCGCCGTCAACGGCTGGCTCGCCATTGGCAACAGTTTTTCGGCAGAGACCATGGCCCACCAGGGCTGGGACACGCTGACCATCGACCTGCAGCACGGTGTGCTCGACTACCAGGCCATGGTGACCATGCTGCAGGCCATCTCGACCACCGCCACCGTGCCGGTGGTGCGCGTGCCGTGGCTGGAGCCCGGCATCCTGATGAAGACGCTGGACGCCGGCGCCTACGGCGTGATCTGCCCCATGGTCAACACGCGCGAAGACGCGCAAAAACTCGTGGCCTACACCAGCTACGCGCCGCGCGGCACGCGCAGCTTTGGCCCCGTGCGCGCCAACCTGTACGGCGGCGCCGACTACCCCACGCACGCCGACGACACCATCGTGCGCTTTGCCATGATCGAGACCGCGCAGGCGCTCGACAACCTCGATGCCATCCTGTCGGTCGAAGGCCTGGACGCGATCTACATCGGCCCGTCCGACCTGTCGCTGGCGCTGGGCTGCAAGCCCACGTTCGACGACGTCGACGCCCCCGTGGCGCAGGCCATCGACCACATCCTCGAGCGTGCCAAAGCGCACGGCATCGTCGCCGGCATCCACAACGGTGGACCCGACGCGGCGCGCGCGCGCATTGCCAAGGGCTTTCGCTTTGTCACCGTCAGCTCGGACGCGCGCCTGATCGCCGCCGGCGCGCAGCAGGTGCTGGCCCAGATGCGCCGCGCCTGACCTCTCACTTCCACAGGAATTGTCATGAACATCGGATTCATCGGCCTGGGCATCATGGGCGCGCCCATGTGCGGCCAGCTCATCGACGCCGGCCACCGGCTTTTCGTCCACACGCGCCGCCAGGTGCCGGCTGCCCTGGCAGAGCGCGGCGCCACCGCCTGCGCCAACGCGCGCGAGGTGGCGCAGCACGCCGACATCGTCATCACCATGCTGCCCGACACGCCCGACGTGCAAAAGGTGCTGTTTGGCGAGCACGGCGTGGCCCAGGGCCTCACCGCGGGCAAAGTAGTGGTGGACATGAGCTCGATCTCGCCAATCGAGACCAAGGCCTTCGCGCAGCAGATCAACGCCCTGGGCTGCGATTACCTCGACGCCCCGGTCTCGGGCGGCGAAGTGGGCGCCAAGGCGGGCACGCTGACCATCATGGTGGGCGGGCCCGAGGCCGCGTTCGCGCGCGTGCTGCCGCTGTTTGAACGCATGGGCAAGAACATCACCCACGTCGGCGCCAACGGCGACGGCCAGACCTGCAAGGTGGCCAACCAGATCATCGTCGCGCTGAACATCGCCGCGGTCTCCGAAGCGCTGGTGTTTGCCAGCAAGGCCGGCGCCGACCCGGCCAAGGTGCGCCAGGCGCTGATGGGCGGTTTCGCGTCCAGCCGCATCCTAGAGGTGCACGGCGAGCGCATGATCAAACGCACGTTCGACCCGGGCTTTCGCATCGGCCTGCACCAGAAGGACCTGGGCCTGGCGCTGCAGGGCGCGCGCGCCCTGGGTGTGGCGCTGCCCGGCACGGCCAACGCCGCCCAGCTCATGCAAATCTGCGCGGCCCACGGCCTGCAGGACCAAGACCACTCGGCCCTCGTGCAGGCGATCGAGATCATGGCCGACCATGCTCTGGCAGCGCAGTGAAGCACCGCATCCTGCAGGCCGGCCGGCTGTTGCCGGCCCTTGAACAGCGCCTGGCGGCCGACTACGCGCTGCACCGCCTCGCCGACGAGGCCGACCCGGACGCCTTTCTGGCGCGCCACGGTGCCGACTTCGCCGGCCTGGTCACCTCCGCTGGCGGCACTGGCGCGCCGACCGCACTGATCGGCGCACTGCCATCGCTGCGCGTGATCTCCAGCTTCGGCGTCGGCCTCGACCGCATCGACCTCACGGCGGCGCATGCGCGCGGCATCGCCGTCGGCTACACGCCCGACGTGCTCAACGACTGCGTTGCCGACACCGCCTTCGCGCTGCTGCTCGACGTGGCGCGCCGCACCGCCGAGGCGGACCGCTTCGTGCGCGCCGGCCGCTGGGCCAGCGGCCAGGTCTTCGGCCTGGGGCGTAAGGTCAGCGGCGCGCGGCTGGGCATCGTCGGCCTGGGACGCATCGGCCAGACCATCGCGCGCCGCGCCGGCGGCTTCGACATGGACGTGCGCTACCACAGCCGCCGCGCGGTGGCCGGCGCGCCCTGGGCGCACGAGCCGGCGCTGCTGGAGTTGGCGCGCTGGGCCGACTTCCTGGTCGTCATCACCGCCGGCGGCACCGAGACGCGGCACCTGATCGAGGCGCAGGTCCTGCAGGCACTCGGCCCGCAGGGCTTCCTGGTCAACGTCTCGCGCGGCAGCGTGGTCGACGAGGCGGCCCTGGTGCAGGCGCTGCAATCGGGCGCCATCGCCGGTGCCGGGCTGGACGTCTATCAGGACGAACCGCGCGTGCCCGAGGCCCTGCTGTCGCTGGACAACGTGGTGCTGCTGCCGCACGTGGCCAGCGCCACGCACGAGACGCGCCGCGCCATGGCCGAACTGGTGCTGGCCAACCTGCAATCCTTCTTCGCCACCGGCCGGGTGGCCGTGGCGGCGCCGACGGCCTGAGCGTGACCCTTTCCCAATACAGCAACCCGCCGGCGCCACGTGCGCCGGCCGACTCACCGGAGACAAGCACATGAACCACAAACTCGTCCGCCTGCTGGCACTGAGCGCCTGCGCGCTGGCCACACCCGGCGCCTTCGCGCAGGCCCCCGCGGCCTGGCCGACCAAACCGATCAAGATCGTCGTGCCGTTTCCAGCCGGTGGCACTTCCGACGTGCTGGCCCGCATCCTCGGCCAGAAGATGTCCGAGAACTGGGGCCAGCCCGTGGTGGTGGAAAACCGCCCAGGCGCCAGCGGCAACCTGGGCGCCGACCTGGTGGCCAAGTCACCCGCCGATGGCTACACCCTGGTGCTGATGGACGTGGGCAACCTGGCCATCGCACCGGCGCTGTACAAGCTGCCGTTCAACGTGCAGAACGATTTCGCGCCGGCCGCCATGGTGGCCTACTCGCCCCACCTGCTGGTGGCCAGCGCCAATGTGCCGGCCAACACCACGGCCGAACTGATCGCCTGGGCCAAGGCGCAGAAAGGCAAGGTCAACTATGCGGCGGCCGCGGGCATGGGCAGCGCCACCCACCTGGCCGGCGTGGTGTTCGCACAGCGCGCCGGCATCGAATGGGGCTACGTGCCCTACAAGGGCGGCTCCCAGGCCATGACCGACCTGATCGGTGGCCAGGTCGACGTGACGTTCAACGGCATGGTGGCCACCTACCCGCATGTGCGGTCCGGCAAGATCAAGCTGATCGCGCTGTCCAGCGCCAAGCGCAATGCGCAGGTCCCCGACGCACCGACGGTGGCCGAGACGCTGCCGGGCTTCCTCACCGGCAGCTGGCAGGGCCTGCTGGCGCCGGCCGGCACGCCCAAGCCGGTGGTCGACAAGCTGAACGCGGAGGTCACCCGCATCACGGCGCTGCCCGACGTGCGCGAGCGCCTGACCACGCTGGGCGCCGAGCCGTCGGCCATGAGCCCTGCCGATTTCACCGCCTGGCTCAAGGCCGAGGTGCCTGCGATGGCCACGGTCGTCAAGGACAACAAGATCACCGTGGAGTGAGCGCGGACGGGGACCTGTACCCCGCCGGGGATTTCCATCGGGTCTGGGAGCCCGTCGGACCCAGGCCGGGCGCACGCGCCACCTGACCCGCATTTCCTGTCGCGCGCTTGTCCGTTCCCGCAAGGGCGTAAGCCGTGCAGCGAAGTGCGTCCATCAGATCAAAATGGCCTCAAACGCATACCCAATCAGCCCAAGTTGCTCACTTTTCGAGAGTGCGCGCTGCCCGCGCGTCAAAACCCGCGCAGATCGGCCCACTCGTGCAAGGGCGCGCGCGAGGCCTGCAGCGTGTTGATGGGCGCGGCCGTGTCCTCGTAGCCGAGCGCCACGCCAAAGGCCACGCGGTAGGGTTCGGGCAGCTGCAGGTGCGCGGCCAGGCTGCGCTCGTAGCGGCGCCAGAAGCCCTGCGCGCAGGTGGCCAGGCCCTGGTCGACGGCCGCCAGCATCAGCGACTGCAGATAGATGCCCAGGTCCACCCACTGCGCCTGGCCCATGCGCTGGTCGACGCAGACGAACAGGCCGACCGGCGCGCCGAAGAACTCGGCATTCTTGGCCAGCTGCTCCAGGCGCCCCGCCTTGTCGTCGCGCGCAATGCCGATGCTGCGGTACAGGTCTTCGCCATTGGCAAAACGGCGCGTGCGGTAAGGCTCCCACAGGCTGGGCGGGTACGAGGTCTGGTTGGCGTCCTGCTCGGGCGCGGCCCGGGCCACGGCGGCCAGCACGTCGGCCAGCGGCTCGCCCGTGAGCGCCAGCACGCGCCATGGCTGCAGGTTGCCGCCCGAGGCCGCGCGCGCGGCGGCTTGCATCAGGGTGCGCACCGCGTCGGCGCTGGGCGCCTGGGGCAAGAAGGCGCGCACGGAGCGGCGCTGGTGCAGGGCCTGGAACACGTCCATCGGGGGGGTCTCCTCAAAAATGAAGGGCGGCCTTGCCGGGCCGCCCGGGGTCGGCGCCCGCCGGGGCGCTATTTGCCGATCAGCGCGTTGAGCTTGTCGGCCTCGAAGTTTTCCTGGCGCGCAGCGTCACCGGGCACGCAATCGTGGACTTGCGGCGTGGCGGCGAGCTTCTCGATCGCCTGCCACAGCAGCGCGATCTGGTGCTCCTGCGCGCCGGCGTTGTCGATCAGGCCGCGCAGGGCCTGCGAGAGCGGGTCGTCGTTCTGCGTGACGCCATAGGCCGAGAAGCCCATCTTCGAGGCTGCCTCCTCGCGCCGCGCGTCGGAGTCGGCGGCGATGATGCGCGCCGGGTTGCCGACGGCCGTGGCACCGGCAGGCACGGGCTTGGTGACGACCGCGTTGCTGCCGACCTTGGCGCCGTCGCCCACCATGAAGCCGCCGAGCACTTGCGCGCCCGCGCCCACGATGACGTTGCGCCCCAGCGTGGGATGGCGCTTGGCGCCCTTGTAGAGCGAGGTGCCACCCAGCGTGACGCCGTGGTAGATGGTGCAGCCCGGGCCGATTTCGGCGGTTTCGCCGATCACCACGCCCATGCCGTGGTCGATAAAGACGCAGCTGGCGATTTTTGCGCCGGGGTGGATCTCAATGCCGGTGAACCAGCGCGAGAGGTGCGAAATGAAGCGCCCGAGCCACTTGAAACCGTGCGTCCAGCACCAGTGCGCACGCCGGTGCAGCACCAGCGCGTGCAGGCCGGGGTAGCAGGTCAGCACCTCCCAGCGGGTGCGCGCAGCTGGGTCGCGCTCGAGAATGCACTGGATATCGGAGCGCAGGCGGGTGAACATGGAGCGGTGTGGGTGCAACAAATGGAAAAAAGCAGTTTAGTGCTTTGCCCGCGCCGCCTCGATCATGGCTTTGGCAACACCGCGCAGGATGTGGATTTCCTCGGGCAGCAGCTGCGCGCGGTTGAACATCTGGTTGAGCCTCGGCATCAGCTTCTTGGGCGCGGCCGGGTCGAGGAAGCCGATGTCCACGAGCGCCTGCTCCCAGTGCGCCAGCATGCCCGCCACCTGCGCGGCGTCGGCGCGCACCAGCGCCGGCGTGGGTGGCGTGGGCGCGGGCGCCGCAAAGCCGCCCAGCGCCAGGCGCCACTCGTAGGCAATCACCTGGATGGCGGCGCCCAAGTTGAGCGAGCCAAAGCCGGGGTTGGTCGGGATCTGCAGCGCGACGTGGCAGCGGTAGACGTCCTCGTTGGCCATGCCGAAGCGCTCGCAGCCGAACAGAAAAGCCACGCCGGCTTCGGTGCTGGCGCTGGAGTTCACGGTGTTTTCTGGCTCCAGCGCTTGCTGCGCTTGCGCTGCAAGCTCTCTTTTCAATAGCGACTCGAAGTACGGGCGCGGCGCCGACGTGGGCGGACCGAAGTCGCGCGGCGTCATCGCCGTGGCGCACAGGTGGCTCGTGCCATCGAGCGCCTCGTCGAGCGTGTCGACGATGCGCGCATTGCGCAGCACGTCGAGGGCGCCGCTGGCGCGCTGGATGGTTTCCTCGCGCCGCAGCACGTTGGGCCAGCGCGGTGCGACCAGCACCAGGTCGTCAAAGCCCATGGTTTTCATGGCGCGTGCGGCCGCGCCGACATTGCCGGCGTGGCTGGTCTGGATGAGGATGAAACGGGTGCGCATGGCGAAGGTCGAGAGAGAAAGGAAAGGAATCAACGGCGTGCGGCCGCAGGCAGCCCGCCATTGTCGTCGCCGCGCCGCACCGGCTGCCGGTGTAAAACTCTGTTCGGGGCGCGTCCGCTGTGCGCTGCCAGCGCATGCCAAGCGTTATTCACTTGAACCCCGGCCGCGGCCGCGCCGCCCGGCCTGGGGCCCCACCCTGTCACCTTCGCAAGAAAGGCCCCCCATGCACACTCCCCTCCCCGCCACCAGAACCCTGGGCAGCTGGCTGCTCTGCCTGTTCGCCCTGGTGCTGTCGTCCAGCGCCTGGGCCCAGCGCGGCGACGCTGGCCTCTACCGCATCGAGCAGGCGCTGTATGGCACCGCCCAGCACAACATCGACGCGACGCAGAGGCTGCAGCAGCTCGCGCGCCGGGACCAGCGTTTCCTGCTCAGCAACGACCTGTTCCAGGCCGACCCGGCCCCCGGCCAGCGCAAGATGCTGCGCATCTATGCGCGCGGGCAGGACGGCCAGCTGCGCACCTTCGACTACCCCGAGGGCAGCTGGGTGGACGGCGCGCAGTTCATCGGCTGGCGCGGCGGCGAATGGGGCGCGGGCCGCGGCCCCGCCGGCAGGCCGGACGGCGGCCAGGGCGGCTGGCACGGCGGCGGCGGCCAGGTCCAGCAGGCCACCTATGGCACGGAAGAGTCCCGCGTCGATGTGAGCGAACCCGTGCGGCAATGGGTGCAGCGCGACCAGCGCTTCCAGGTCCATCCGTCGCTGTTCCGTGGCGACCCCGCGCCCGGCCAGCTCAAGACGCTGCGCATCCATGCCACAGGGCCCGGCGGCCAGGTGCATGTCTATGAATACCCCGACGGCAGCTGGGTGGATGGCGCGCAGTTCAGCGCCGGGCGCGACCGGCCGGGGAACGCCGGCGGGTACGGGCGGCTGAACATCCACCGCGCGCTCTACGGCGACGGCTACCGCCAGGTCGACATCACCGAGCGGCTGCGCAGCTTCCAGCGCGAGGGGCGGCTGGAGGTTGCCGTCGGCAACGACCTGGCCGGTGTGGACCCGGCACCCCATGTGCGCAAGAGCCTGCGCGTCGAATTCAGCCTGGGCAACGGCCCGGTGCAGCAGGTCGTGGTACCCGAGTCGCAGCTGCTGCGGCTTCCGTGAACGCGGGGCCGCGCGGTTGCGCGGCCCGGTCGAAGCAGTCCGCGCCGCAGCGCGGCGCGCCACCCGGCGCATCCGCAGCGGGTAGAATCGTCCCCCTTTGTCGCCGCATCGCCGGTTCCAGGCCCCCGCACGGGGCCCCTGCCCCTTCACCACAATCTATGTCGTCCAACCTCCACCCCATGCTCAACGTGGCCATCAAGGCCGCCCGCGCCGCCGGCGCGCTCATCAACCGCGCGGCCCTGGACGTGGAGGCAGTGCGCATCTCGCAGAAGCAGATCAACGACTTCGTCACCGAGGTCGACCACGCCAGCGAGCAGGCCATCATCGAGACGCTGCTCACGGCCTACCCCGGCCACGGCATCCTGGCCGAAGAATCGGGCAGCCAGCACGGCGCCAAGGATTCCCAGTTCGTCTGGATCATCGACCCGCTGGACGGCACCACCAACTTCATCCACGGCTTTCCGGTCTACTGCGTCAGCATCGCGCTGGCCGTGCAGGGCAAGATCGAGCAGGCCGTCGTGTACGACCCCTCGCGCAACGACCTGTTCACGGCCACCAAGGGCCGCGGCGCCTACATGAACGAGCGCCGCATCCGCGTGAGCAAGCGCACGCAGCTCAAGGACAGCCTGCTGTCCACCGGCTTTCCGTTCCGCCCCGGCGACAACTTCAAGAACTACCTGCGCATGATGGCCGACGTCATGCCCCGCACGGCCGGCCTGCGCCGCCCCGGCGCTGCGGCGCTGGACCTGGCCTACGTGGCCGCCGGCTTCACCGAAGGCTTCTTTGAATCGGGTCTGTCGATCTGGGACGTGGCCGCCGGCTCGCTGCTGGTGACCGAAGCCGGCGGCCTGGTGGGCAACTTCACGGGCGAGGCCGATTTCCTCGAGCAGCAGGAATGCCTGGCGGGCTGCCCGCGCATCTATGGCCAGCTGGTGCCGATCCTGGGCAAATACAGCAAGTTTGCCGGCGCCGGCGAAAAGGCCGCGCTGCGCCAGGCCGATGCCGCCGAAGCCGAGGCAGAGGCCCCGACGCCGGCAGCACCCGACGCGCCCGCCCAGCCCGCCCCCAGCGCCGAAGACGCCCCGCTCTGACCGGCCTGCGCCCTGCCGGCTGCCGCTGCAGCCGGGCGCTGCACCCTGCGCCGGCCCCTCTCCGGCACCCGCACCTGCCCGGGAGAGCGCCTCGCGCAGGGCCCTCGCCCTGCGGCCGGTGCCCACCCAGGCCCCTGCGGCGCCGGCACCCCTGCTGCTAAAGTGACCGCCTCTTTTGCTGCCGCCCCTGCATGTCCGCTCCGTTTGAACACCACACGCCCATGATGGCCCAGTACCTTGCGCTCAAGGCCGGGTATCCCGAGACGCTCCTGTTCTACCGCATGGGCGATTTTTACGAGCTGTTCTTCGCCGATGCCGAGAAGGCCTCGCGCCTGCTCGACATCACGCTGACCCAGCGCGGGCAGTCGGCCGGCCAGCCGGTGGTGATGGCGGGGGTGCCCTTCCATGCGCTCGAAAACTACCTGGCGCGGCTCATCAAGCTCGGCGAATCGGTGGCGATCTGCGAGCAGATCGGCGAAGTGGGCGCCAGCAAGGGGCCGGTCGAGCGCAAGGTGGTGCGCGTGGTCACGCCCGGCACGCTGACCGATGCCGAACTGCTGTCCGACAAATCCGAGTCGCTGCTGCTCGCCGTGCACCAGGGCGCGCGCGCGCGCTGCGGCCTGGCGTGGCTGAGCGTGACGCAGGGCCGTGTGCACCTGGCCGAGTGCGCCAGCGACGAACTGGGCCCGTGGCTGGCGCGCATCGCGCCCAGCGAGCTGGTCTACAGCGCCGGCGTGACCGAGCGCTTCGAGCAGCAACTGCAGGCGCTGCGCCAGGGCGGCGCCTTCGCCTGCCCGCTGTCGCCGCGGCCCGACTGGCAGTTCGACGCCGGCCTGGGCGAGCGCACACTGCGCGAACACCTGGGCGCCGCCAGCCTGCAGGCCTGGGGCGCGCAGGACCTGGCCGAGGCGCACGCCGCCGCCGCCGCGCTGCTGCACTACGCCGAACACACGCAGGGCCGCCAGCTCACCCATGTGCACAGCGTGCAGGTGCAGCGCGCGGGCGAACTGATCGACCTGCCCGCGAGCACGCGGCGCAACCTCGAACTCGTCAGGACGCTGCGCGGCGAAGACGCGCCGACGCTGCTGTCGCTGCTCGACACCTGCATGACGGGCATGGGCAGCCGCCTGCTCAAGGCCTGGATGCTGGAGCCCCGGCGCGACCGCAGCGAAGCGCGCCAGCGCCTGGCCGCCACCACGGCGCTGCGCGGCGCCGGCAGCGGCGGGCCCTGGCAGGCGCTGCGCGCCGCGCTCAAGGGCGTGGCCGACGTGGAACGCATCACGGCGCGCACCGCGCTGCGCCAAGTGCGCCCGCGCGAACTCGTGGCGCTGGCCAAGACGCTACAAAAAGCGCAGCTGCTAGCGCAAGCTGGTCCTGCGTCTGAGCCGTTTTTGATCCAAATTTTTGCGGCACTGCAGCCGCCACCGGGCTGTGCCGAGCTGCTGCAGCGCGCCATCGCCGAAGAGCCCGCGGCCCTGGTGCGCGACGGCGGCGTGATCGCCGGCGGCTTCGACGCCGAGCTCGACGAACTGCGCGCCATCCAGACCGACTGCGACGCCTTCCTGCTGGCCCTGGAAACGCGCGAGCGCGCGCGCACCGGCATCGCCAACCTGCGCGTGCAGTTCAACAAGGTGCACGGCTTCTACATCGAGGTCACGCAGGGCCAGGCGAGCAAGGTGCCGGACGACTACCGCCGCCGCCAGACCCTCAAGAACGCCGAGCGCTTCACCACGCCCGAGCTCAAGGCCTTCGAGGACAAGGCCCTGTCGGCGCAGGAGCGGGCGCTCTCGCGCGAGAAGTGGCTGTACGAGCAGGTGCTCAACCAGCTGCAGGCGCATGTGCCGCAGCTCACCCGCCTGGCCCACGCGCTGGCCACGCTCGATGTGCTGTGCACCCTGGCCGAGCGCTCACTTACCTTGAACTGGTGCGCGCCTCAGTTCACGCCCGAACCCTGCATCGACATCGAGGCCGGGCGCCACCCGGTGGTCGAGGCGCGCCTGATGGAGACCGGCGGCGGCGCCTTCATTGCCAACACCACGCGCCTGAGCCTGAACACGCGCATGCAGGTCATCACCGGCCCCAACATGGGCGGCAAGTCGACCTACATGCGCCAGGTGGCGCTGATCGTGCTGCTGGCCAGCGTGGGCAGCCACGTGCCCGCCGCCAGTTGCCGCCTGGGGCCCATCGACGCCATCCACACGCGCATCGGCGCGGCCGACGACCTGGCCAATGCACAGTCCACCTTCATGCTGGAGATGCTCGAGGCCGCGCAGATCCTGCACGCCGCCACGCCGCACAGCCTGGTGCTGATGGACGAGATCGGCCGCGGCACCAGCACCTTCGACGGCCTGGCCCTGGCCAGCGGCATCGCCACGCAGCTGCACGATAAGACGCGTGCCTTCACGCTGTTTGCCACGCACTACTTCGAGCTGACCGAGCTGCCCGTCAAGGCACGCCACGCCGTCAACATGCACGTGGCCGCGGCCGAATCGGGCGCCGACATCGTGTTCCTGCACGAGCTGCAAAGCGGCCCGGCCAGCCGCAGCTACGGCATCCAGGTCGCCAAGCTCGCTGGCATGCCGGCGCCGGTGCTGCACCATGCGCGCCACGCGCTGGCCGCGCTCGAAGCGCGTGCCGGCGAGGGCGAGCTGCAGGTCGACCTGTTCGCCGCCCCGCCCGAGCCCGCGCAGGCCCACGGCCCCGGCCCGCTGGAGGCCGCGCTCGCCGCCCTCGAGCCCGACACCCTGAGCCCGCGCGAGGCGCTCGAGGCGCTCTACCAGCTCAAAAGGCTGGGCGCGAACTAAGGCCCGCCGCGCCACGCCGGGCACCGGCCCGCAGGCTGCGCTGCCGGCCAGGCGGTTTGGCATCAAATCTGCCTCTGACGCTTTCGGGACAAGCGCTGGCAGCTATTCTTTTGATACTAGGCAGGGGCGCCACGGCGGCCCGCCGCGGTGGCTGGGAACGGGTTCAGGTTCCCGGGGCGCGGCACTACACTGCCTGCCTCACCCTTTTCCTGCACCCCCATGACGTATTGCGTCGCCATCAAACTCAACGCCGGGCTGGTTTTCCTGTCCGACTCCCGCACCAACGCCGGGCTCGACCAGATCAGCTCGTTTCGCAAGATGATGGTCTACGAAAAGACCGGTGAGCGCTTCATGGTGTTGCTGTCGGCGGGCAACCTGTCGATCTCGCAATCGGTGCGCGAAATCTTGCAGACCACCCAGCTGACCGAGCGCGACGAAGCCGAGCCGCTCACCATCTGGAACGCCCGGAGCCTGTTCGACGCCGCGCGCGTGCTGGGCGCGGCCGTGCGCCATGTGCACGAGCGCGACGGTGCGGCGCTCAAGCGCGCGGGCGTGGACTTCAATGTCTCGCTGGTGCTGGGCGGGCAGGTCCGCGGTGAGGGCATGCGCCTGTTCCAGGTGTATTCGGCGGGCAACTTCATCGAGGCCACGCCCGAGACACCCTACTTCCAGGTGGGCGAATCGAAATACGGCAAACCCGTGCTCGACCGCGTGCTCACGCCCGACACGCCGCTCGACGAGGCGGCCAAGTGCGCGCTGGTGTCGATGGACAGCACGCTCAAGTCCAACCTCTCGGTGGGCCTGCCGCTGGACCTGGTGCTGTACGAAGCCGACCGCTTTGCCTCTGACAAGATCGTCTGCATCGACGAGAGCAACCCCTATTTCCGCATGCTGCACGACAGCTGGGGTGACAAGCTGCGCCAGGTGTTCGACAGCATCGAAGACCCCGAGTGGAGCGGCAGCACCAGCACCGTGCCCATCATGGTGCCCACCGCGCGCTGCAGGCCGCTGCAAAAAATCACCACCCCGCGCGACAAGCTCGTCTGAGCGCTGCGCTTCCCCTCCCATTCGGCCCCCTGTCCATGACCCAGATCGTCTTTTCGCACGGCAACAGCTTTCCGGCCGGCACCTACCGGCTGCTGTTCGATCACCTGCGCCAGCGCGGCTTTGGCGTTAGCGCCGTGGACCGCTTTGGCCACGACCCGCAGTACCCCGTGACCAGCAACTGGCCGCACCTGGTGCAGCAGCTGGCCGACTTTGCCGCCGCGCAGGTGCAGGCATTGCACGAACCGGTGTACCTCGTGGGCCACTCGCTCGGCGGCATCCTGAGCGTGATGGCGGCTGCCCGCCACCCGCAGCTGGTGCGCGGCGTGCTGATGCTCGACTCGCCGCTGATCGGCGGCTGGCGCGCCACCACCGTGGGCATGGCCAAGCGCGCGCAGGTGGTGGGCGCCGTCTCGCCCGGCCGCGTGAGCCGCCAGCGCCGCATGAGCTGGGCCAGCAACGAGGAGGCGCTCGAGCACTTTCGCAAGAAAAAGGCCTTTGCGCACTGGCACCCGCAGATGCTGCAGGACTATGTGGAGCACGGCCTGCACGACGAAGGCGGCCGCCGCGTGCTGGGCTTTGACCGCGCCGTGGAAACCGCCATCTACAACACCTTGCCGCACAACCTGGGCAGCCTGCTGCGCCAGAGCCCGCTGCGCTGCCCTGCGGCCTTCATTGGCGGGATCGCGTCGGTCGAGATGCGCCAGGTCGGCATGGCACTGACGCAGCGGGTGACGGCGGGTCGCATCACGATGCTCGACGGCGGCCACCTGTTTCCGATGGAGCAGCCCCTGGCCACGGCGGCGGCCATCGAGGCGTCGCTGCTGAATCTGGCCGCGCTGCCCCGCGCCTGAGCCCAGGCGCAGCGCTCAGCGGCAGCAGCGGTAGGCCACTCCGGCAGAAACGCTGTACGACGTGGCGCGCACGGTGAGCGGGCTGCGGCGCGCATCGCCGCGCAGCTGCGAAACGCCCACGCCGCCAAAGGCCACCCAGTGGCGGTTGAGCGCCACCATCAGGTCCATGCCCGCATCCACCCCGTACAGGCCGCCGCCCGGGTCAAAGAAAGGCAGAGGACTGGTCGTGCCGGCGGCCGAGGCCGGCACGCCAAAACGGCCGCGCATGTAGGTGCCGTCGGCAAATGCCGCACCCACGCCCATGCCCAGTTGGGTTTGCGCCGTGATCGGCAAGACATAGCGCAGGCCGACATTGCCCTGCGCGCCACCGCTGCGGCCCAGCAGGTCTTGCGACAGGCCCGCGCCCAGGGACCAGCGCTCGCTCAGGGCGTAGCCCAAGCCCAGGCGGCCGCGCAGGGTGGAGCGCACTTCGGGCAGTCCGGCCAGCCGCAGGGCGTCGGCGCTGCTGCGTCCACCGTCGATGCGCAGCGACGCACTGAAGCTCAAGCGCTCGCGCTGCGCCAGGGTGACGCTGGCGCCGCCCTCGCGCGATTCGATGCCGTAACCCATGAGGGAGCTGCCGCGCGACGAGCTCAGGCGAAAGCGTCCGTATTGCAGCGCCAGCACTGGCCGCAACGCGGTCTTGCGCTCGTCGCTGCCGGTGTACGCGGGACCCAGGCCCACCGCCGCACCGAGCACATAGTTGAGGCGGTTCGCTGCGCCCTCCGGCACCACCGGGTCCGGGCCGGGGTCGGGCACGGCCCGCAGCTCGGGGGGCAGGTCAGCAGCCGGCGCGATGGCCAGCACGGGCCCCGGCCCCTGCCCGGGCGCCGCCTCGGCCCCGCCCTGCGCCTGCGCCTGCGCGGACAGCCATCCCCCCAATCCGGCCGCCAGGCAGGCGGCCACGCCGGCAGCGCGGCGGGCGGAGGGGATGGAGGCGTTCATGGCCGCATTATGAGTCCGCCCAGCGCACCCAGCCCATCCACGCCGTGACGAGCACCACGACGCCAAAAACGATGCGGTAGTAGGCAAAGGCGACAAAGCTGTGCGTGCTGATGTAGCGCAGCAGCCAGCGCACGCACAGCCAGGCACTCAGGAACGAGAACAGCAGGCCGATGGCGAAGATCGGCAGATCGCTGGCAGACAGCAGGGCGCGCTCTTTGTAGAGGCTGTACACGCCGGCGCCGATCAGCGTCGGGATGGCCAGGAAGAACGAATAGTCGGTCGCCGCCTTGCGCGAGAGCCCCAGCACCATGCCGCCTATGATGGTGGCGCCGCTGCGGCTGGTGCCCGGCACCATGGCCAGGCACTGCACCAGGCCCACCTTCAGCGCATCGAGCGGCGTCATGTCGTCCACTTCCGGCACGCGCGTGGCGGTCGCCGGGCGCCGCTCGGCCCACAGGATGATGAAGCCGCCGACGATGAAGGTGCTGGCGACCACCACCGGGGTGAACAGATGCTCCTTGATGGCCTTGCCGAACAGCAGCCCCAGCACCACGGCGGGCAGGAATCCGATCAGCACATTGAGCGCAAAGCGCTGCGCCTGCCGCTCGGTTGGCAGCGCCACCAGCGTGGCCCGGAGCTTTTGCCAATAGACCAGGATCACCGCGAAGATGGCGCCGGTCTGGATGGCGATGTCGAACACCTTGGCCTTGGCATCGTCGAACCCGAGCAGCGAGCCCGCCAGGATCAGGTGCCCGGTCGAGGAAATGGGCAGAAATTCGGTCAGACCCTCGACCACTCCCATGATGGCGGCCTTGCCCCACAACACAACGTCCACTGGTACTCCTTGAAATAAGTGGTGGGATTATCCGCGTGCGCGCGGCTCACGCAGGCGCACCGCCCCACGGCGCCTGCCAGCCGCCGCCCAGCGCCTGCACCAGGCTGGCCGCGGCCAACTGCCGGCTGACCTGCAACTGGAGCAAGGCGCGGCGCGCCGACAGCGCCGACACCTGGGCCGTCACCACCTCGGTGTAGCTGACCTGGCCTTCGCGGTAGCGGTTGAGCAGTTGCTGCTCGGTGCGCTCGGCGGCAAACACCGCTTCCTGGCGCAGCGGCTCCTGCTCCTGCAGTGTGCGCAGCGCGCTGAGCTGGTCTTCGACGCTCTGGAAGGCGGTCAGCACCGTCTGGCGGTACAGCGCCACCTTGGCGTCACGGCCCGCCTCGGCGCCCTGCACGCGCGCGGCAATGGCGCCGGCATCGAACAGCGTCTGCGCGACCGAAACGCCCAGCGACCACACGGCGCCCGACGCCCCGAACAGCCCGCTGACGCTGGAGCCAGTGCGCCCGAGCGAGGCGCTCAGGCTCACGCTGGGAAAGTAGGCCGAGCGCTGCACGCCCACCTGCGCATTGGCCGCCGCCACCGCACGCTCTGCCGCAGCAATGTCGGGCCGGCGCTGCAGCAGCGTCGACGGAATGCCGGGCGGCACCGCGGGCACCGTGGTCTCCCACGGCGCCGGGGGCAGCGAAAAATCGGCCGGGGCCACGCCGGTCAGCACGGCCACCGCGTGCTCGAAACGGGCACGGTTCTGCCGCGCCGTCGCCAGGTCGGCGAGCGCGTTGGCACGCTGCGTCTGCGCCTGCAGCACATCGGTGCGAGCGACCACGCCGGCGGCGTAGCGGTTCTGCGTGATCTGCAGGCTGCGCTCGTAGCCCTCCACCGTGGCCAGCAGCAGGGCGATTTCGGCATCGGCCTCGCGCAACTGGAAGTAGGCCGCCACCAGCGCGCCGACCGCCGACAGGCGCGCGGATGCGAGGTCGGCCTCGCTCGCCTGCGCGCCGGCCGCGGCGCTGTCCACCGCGCTCCCCAGCCGCCCCCACAGGTCGGGCGCCCAGTCCGCCCCCAACGCCGCCTGCACGGCCGTGCCGCTGCGGCTGCTGCCGCCGCCGCCCGCGCGCGATGCGCCGGCCGACGCCCCCAGCGACGGAAACAGCGCCGCGCGCTGCTCGCGCACCAGGGCCTGCGCCTGGGCATAAGCGGCCACGGCGGCGGCGATGTTCTGGTTGGACAGCTGCACCTGCACGGCCAGGCGGTTGAGTTCGGCGTCCTGGAACAGCGTCCACCAGGGCCCGCGGTCGAGCGCATCGGCGGGGGCGGCGGGCTGCCACAGGGCCCCGGCCTCCTTGAACGCGACGGGGGTGGCGATGCCGGGGCGCTGGTACACCGGTGCCACGGAGCAGGCGGTAAGCGCCAGCGCCAGCGCCAGGCTGGACAGGCGCGCCGTGCGGGTGGCATAGGCCCTGGGCGGGAGAAGGCTTGCGTGAACAATCATGGGGGCTTTGCGTCAGGGGACCGCAGGGCTGCTCGAAGCGGTGCGGCTCAGTTGTTGTTCGTTGGGGGCGGGACGGCGCAGCTTGTCGAGCAGCACATAGACCACCGGCGTGGTCAGCAATGTCAGCAGCTGGCTGGCCACGAGGCCGCCGATGATGGCCACGCCCAGCGGCTGGCGCAGCTCGGACCCCTGGCCAAAGCCGATGGCCAGCGGCAAGGCGCCCAGCGCCGCCGCCAGGGTGGTCATGAGGATGGGCCGAAAGCGCAGCATGCAGGCCTCGCGCACGGCGGCCAGCGCCGTGAGGCCTTGGGCGCGCTCGGCCTCCAGCGCGAAGTCGATGATCAGGATCGCGTTTTTCTTCACGATGCCGATCAGCAGGAACACCCCGATCAGCGCAATGATGGTGAATTCCATCTTGAACAGCAGCAGTGCCAGCACCGCCCCGACGCCGGCCGAGGGCAGCGTGGTGAGCACCGTGAGCGGGTGGATCAGGCTCTCGTAGAGCACGCCAAGCACGATGTAGATCACCACCAGCGCCGCCAGGATCAGGAACAGCTGCTGCCCCTGCGACTGCTGAAAGCTCAGCGCCGTGCCCTGGAAGCTGCCGCGCACATTGGTGGGCATGGCAATGTCGGCCTCGGCCTGCGCAATGATCTGGCGCGCCTGGCCGAGCGAGGTGTTGGCCTCCAGATTGAAGGAGATGGTGGTGGCCAGCTCGCCGTCCTGGTGGTTGACCGAGGTCGGTGAGGCCCGCTCCACCACCCGCGCGATGGCGCTGAGCGGCACCATGGTGGACGGCGTATTGCTCAGCACCTGCCCGGTGGACGCCCCGCGCTGGCCCGGGTTGGCGGCCATGCCCACCGTGCCTGCGGGGTTGGCGGCGACAAAGATGTCGCCGAGCGCGGGCGGACCCTTGGTGTATTCGGGCGCCCATTCCATGATCACGGAATACTGGTTCAGTTCGCTGTAGATCGTGGCCACCGTGCGCTGGCCAAAGGCGTTGTAGAGCGCACTGTTCACTGCTGCGGCGCTGACGCCCAGGCGCGAAGCGCTGGCGCGGTCCACCTCGACATAGGTCTCGACGCCGTTGTCGGCCTGGTCGGTGTCCACATCGGTGAGCAGCGTTTCCTGGCGCAAGCGGTCGGCCAGGCGCGTGGCCCACAGCCGCATGTCGGCCAGGTTGTCGCTTTGCAGGGTGTACTGGTAGCTGGAGTTGCTTGAGCGCCCGCCCATGCGCAGGTCCTGCACCGGGTTCAGGAACACGCGCAGACCGGTGATCTGGTTGAGCTGTGGGCGCAGCCGGTCGATGACGGCCGGCGTGCCGTCGCTGCGCTGCCCCACGGGCTTCAAGTTGACGAACATGAAGCCGCCGCCGGCGCGGCTGCCGCCGGAAAAGCCCACCACCGTGTCCACGGCCGGGTCCTTGCGGATGATGTCGACCGCCTGGCGCAGCTTGCGCGCCAGGGCATCGGACGAGATGCTCTGGTCGGCCCGCAGGCCCGCATTGAGCTGGCCGTTGTCCTGCTGCGGGAAGTAGCCCTTGGGGATCTTGGCGAACAGGTAGACGTTGAGCCCGATCACGGCCAGCAGGACCAGCAGCACCAGCGCCTTGCTGGCCAGCGCCCAGTCGAGCGCGTGGCCGTAGCCGCGCAGCATGGCGTTGTAGCCGCGCTCGGCCCAGCGCGACAGCGCCGACGGCGGCTTGTCCTGTCCGGGCGCGCGCAGCAGCCACGCGCACATCATGGGCGTGGTGGTGAGCGACACCACGAGCGAGATCATGACCGCTGCCGACAAGGTGATGGCGAACTCGCGGAACAGCCGTCCCACCTGCCCTTCCATGAACAACAGCGGAATGAACACGGCCACCAGCGACAGGCTGATCGACAGCACCGTGAAACCGACCTCGCGCGCGCCCTGCAGCGCCGCCGCCATGCGGTCCATGCCGGCCTCGATGTGGCGCGTGGTGTTCTCGAGCACCACGATGGCGTCGTCGACCACGAAGCCGGTGGCCACGGTGAGCGCCATCAGGCTCAGGTTGTTGAGGCTGAACCCGAGCAGGTACATGATGGCGAAGGTGCCCAGCAGCGACACCACGGTGGCCACCGCCGGGATCACCGTGGCGCGCGCCTTGCGCAAGAACAGCCCGACCACCAGCACCACGAGCGCGATGGAGGCCATCAGCGTGAACTCGATTTCGCGCAGCGACGCGCGGATGGAGTTGGTGCTGTCCGACGCCACGGCGATGTGGATGTCCTGGGGCAGCTGCGCCTGCAGTTCGGGCAGCAGGGCACGCACGCCGTCCACGGTCTCGATGATGTTGGCGCCGGGCTGGCGCGTGACCAGCACGATGATGGCCGGCTCGCCGTTGAACAGGCCCAGGGTGCGCGTGTTCTCGACCCCATCGATCACCCGCGCCACATCGCCCAGGCGCACGGCCGCGTCGTTGCGCCAGGCCACCACCAGCGCGGCGTACTGCGCTGCCTTGCGGGCGGGGTCGGGGGTGTAGATCTGCAGGCGCCGGCCATCGCCTTCGATGGCGCCCTTGGGGCGGTTGGCGTTCGAGGCCTGGATGGCGGCGCGCACGTCTTCGGTGCTGATGCCGTAGCGGTTCAGCGCAAAGGGCAGCAGCTCAACGCGCACGGCGGGCAGCGAGCCGCCGCCGATCTCGACCTCGCCCACGCCCTCGACCTGCGAGAGGCGCTGGCTCACGATGTTGGAGACCGCGTCGTAGATGGCGCCCGGCGAGCGCGTGGGCGAAGTCAGCGCCAGGATGACCACGGGTGCATCGGCCGGGTTGCGCTTGCGGTACGTGGGGTTGCTGCGCAGCGTGGCCGGCAGGTCAACGCGCGCGGCGTTGATGGCGGCCTGCACTTCGCGCGCGGCGCTGTCGATGTTGCGGCTCAAATCGAACTGCAGGCTCACGCGCGCCGAGCCGTTGGAGCTGCTCGACGTCATCTCATTGACGCCGGCAATGATGCCCAGGCGGCGTTCGAGCGGCGTCGCCACGCTGGTGGCCATGGTTTCGGGGCTGGCGCCCGGCAGCGACGCCGACACCGAGATCGCCGGGTAGTCCACCTGCGGCAGCGGCGAGACCGGCAACAGGAAGAACGCGGCAATGCCCGCCAGCGCCAGGCCGATGGTCAGCAGCACCGTGGCTACGGGCCGCTCGACGAACGGGCGCGACAGGTTCATGGCGCTGCCCCGTGCTGCACGGGCGCTTGCGCCGTGCCGTGGCCCGTCCAACGCCGGCCCAGGCGGTCAAACGCCAGGTAGATGACGGGCGTGGTGAACAGCGTGAGCAGCTGGCTCAGGACCAGGCCGCCAAAAATGGCCAGGCCCAGCGGGCGCCGCAGCTCGGCGCCGTCGCCCCAACCCAGCATCAGCGGCAGCGCAGCAAACAGGGCGGCCAGCGTGGTCATCAGGATCGGACGAAAGCGCAGCAGCGCCGCCTGGTGGATGGCCTCCTGCGGGCCCATGCCCTGGTGGCGCTCGGCGTCGATGGCGAAGTCGATCATCATGATGGCGTTCTTCTTGACGATCCCGATCAGCAGGATGATGCCGATGATGCCGATCACTCCGAGGTCATTGCCCGAGACCATCAGCGCCAGCAGCGCGCCCACGCCGGCCGAGGGCAGCGTGGACAGGATGGTCAGCGGGTGGATGTAGCTCTCGTACAGCACCCCGAGCACGATGTAGACGCACACCATGGCCGCCAGGATCAGCCAGAGCTGGCTGGAGAGCGATTTTTCATAGGCGCCGGCCGCACCCAGAAACTCGATCGACAGCGCGGCGGGCATGCCCATGTCGCGCGCCGCCACCTTGATCGCGTCCACCGCGTGGCCCAGCGACACGCCTGCGGCCTTGTCGAAGCCCAGCGTGGCCGCCGGGTACTGCGCCACCCGCGTGATCTGCAGCGGGGCCAGCTGCTCGCGGATGGTGGCCACCGCATTCAGCGGGGTGGCGCCGCCGCCGCTGCGCAGTTGCAGCGTGCCCAGCGCGGCGGGGGAGTCGAGATGCTCCTGCTGCGCTTCAAGGATCACCCGGTACTGGTTGGTTTCCGTGAAGATCGTCGAGACGATGCGCTGGCCGAACGCGCTGTAGAGCGTGTCGTCCACCGCGCTGGCGGTGACCGACAGGCGCGAGGCCGTGTTGCGGTCGATGTCCACATAGGCCGACAGGCCTTGCGCGTCCGCATCGGTGGTGGCGTTGCGCACCTCGGGCACGCTGTGCAGGCGCTCGACGAGCTTGCGCGTCCATTCGTTGACCTGCGCCGCGTCCACGCCGCCGATCGAGAGGCGGTATTCCGTGGGCCCCGTTTCGGTGTCGATGGTCAGGTCCTGCGTGGGCTGCAGGTACAGCGTGACACCGGCCACGGCCTGCACGCGTTCGCGCAGACGCTGCATGGTGGCCTCCTGCGCGCCGCGCACAGGCTTCAAGTTGATGAGCATGCGTCCCGAGTTGAGCATGGTGTTGTTGGCCGCATCGACGCCGATGAAGGAGCTGAGCGACTGCACCTCGGGGTCTTGCAGGATGGCGCGCGCAGCCGCCTGCTGCAGGGCCTCCATGCGCTCGTACGACACGTCCTGCGAAGCCACGATGCGCGCCTGCAGCTGGCCCGTGTCCTGCGTGGGGAACAGCCCCTTGGGAATCACCACGTAGAGCAGCACGGTGAGCGCCAGCGTGAACAGCGCCACCACCAGCGTCGCGCCCTGGTGGCGCAGCACCCACTGCAGCCAGCGGTCGTAGCGGACCACCACGCGGTCGAAACCGCGCTGGATGGCGCCGCCCACACCGCGTGCGGCCGCGCCGTGCGGCTCGCTGCGCAGCCAGCGCGCCGACATCATGGGCACCAGCGTGAGGGAGACCACGGCCGAGATCAGGATGGTGATGGCCAGCGTGACCGCAAACTCGCGGAACAGCCGCCCCACCACATCGCTCATGAACAGCAGCGGAATCAGCACCGCGATCAGCGACACGGTGAGCGAGATGATGGTGAAGCCGATCTGCGTGGCGCCCTTGAGCGCGGCCTGGAACGGCGGCTCGCCCTCCTCCAGGTAGCGCGCGATGTTCTCGATCATCACGATCGCGTCATCGACCACGAAGCCGGTGGCAATCGTCAGCGCCATCAGGCTCAGGTTGTTGAGCGAGTAGCCCAGCAGGTACATCAGTCCGCAGGTGCCGATCAGCGAGATCGGCACCGCCAGGCTGGCGATCACCGTGGCGCGCAGGCTGTGCAGGAAGAAGAAGATCACCAGCACCACCATGGCCACCGCCAGCAGCAGTTCGACTTCGACGTGGTGGACCGAGGCGCGGATGCCCGTGGTGCGGTCGGACAGCACCTGCAGCTTGACCGACTGCGGCAGCGCGGCCTCCAGATCGGGCAGCTGCCGCTTGATGTTGTCGACGGTGGCGATCACGTTCGCGCCCGGCTGGCGCTGCACGTTCAGGATGATGGCCGGCGTCTCGTCGGCCCAGGCGCCCAGGCGGTTGTTTTCGGCGCTCTCGACCACGCGGGCCACGTTGACCATGCGCACCGGTGCGCCGTCCTTCCAGGAAATGATCAGGTTCTTGTAGTCATCGACGGTGAGCAACTGGTCGTTGGCGTTGATGGTGTAGGCGCGCTGCGGCCCGTCGAAGCTGCCCTTGGCGCTGTTGGCATTGGCGCTGGCGATGGCCGTGCGCAGCGTATCGAGGCCGATGCCGTACGAGGCCAGCGCCTTGGTGTCGGCCTGGATGCGCACGGCCGGGCGCTGCCCGCCCGCCAGCGTGACCAGTCCCACGCCCGGCACCTGGCTGATCTTCTGCGCCAGCCGGGTGTTGACGAGGTTCTGCACCTCGGTCAGCGGCAGCGCACCGGAGCTGATGGCCAGCGTGAGCACTGGCGCGTCGGCCGGGTTGACCTTGGCATACACCGGCGGCGCGGGCAGGTCGGTGGGCAGCAGCGACGCGCCGGCGTTGATGGCCGCCTGCACCTCCTGCTCGGCCACGTCCAGCGCCAGCCCCAGGCCGAACTGCAGCGTGACGATGGAGACCCCCGCCGCGCTGGTGGAGGCCATGCGCTCGAGCCCCGGCATCTGTCCGAACTGGCGCTCCAGCGGCGCGCTCACGGTGCGGCTCATGACCTCGGGGCTGGCGCCGGGGTACAGGGTCTGCACCTGGATCGTGGGGTAGTCGACCTCGGGCAGCGCCGACAGCGGCAGCAGGCGAAAGCCCACCAGGCCGGCCAGCACGATCGCTACCATCAGCAGCGCGGTGGCAACGGGTCTTTCGATGAACGGGCGGGACGGGCTCATGGCAAGCGGCCCGGCTCAGGGGTTCTGCGCCGGGCGCTGGCGGCGCTGGCCGCTGGCGGCGGCACCCGTGCCTGTTCCGGCCCCTGCGGCGCGCGCCCCGGCACCCTGCCCGCCCTGCCCGGGCAGCTGCACGGTGGCGCCGTCCTTGAGGCGGTCCCCGCCCTCTGTCACCACGCGCTCGCCCGCCTTGAGGCCGTCGGTGATGGCCATCTGGCCGCCGGCGGTCTGCCCGCGCTTTACCGGCCGCAGCGCCACCGTGCGGTCTTCGTTGATCACATAGACGAAGTCGCCATTGGCGCCGGTGCGCACCGCAGTCACAGGCACCACCACGGCCGACAGCGTGCGCAGCAGCAGCTGCACGTTCACGAACTGGTTCGGAAACAGCGCGCCGTCGGCGTTCTCGAAGCGCGCCTTCGCCTTGACGGTGCCGGTGGCCGTGTCCACGAGGTTGTCGAGCGTGGCAAAGCGCCCGCTGGCCAGCGCGCGCGTGCGCGCCCGGTCCCAGGCGGTGGCTGCCAGGGAGGCGGCGCCGGCGCTGGCCTGGATGTCCTGCACACGGTCCTGGGGCACGGAAAACTGCACATCGATCGGCGTGGTCTGGGTGATGGTCGCAATGCCGGTAGCGGTGCCCGAAGCCACGTAGTTGCCCGCGTCCACGCTGCGCAGTCCGATGCGCCCGGCCACCGGGGCGGTGATGCGCGTGTAGTCGAGGTTCAGGCGCGCGCTGCGCTCTTGCGCCAGGTCGGTCGTCACCGTGCCTTCGAGCTGCTTGACCAGCGCGGCCTGGGTGTCCACGTCCTGGCGCGCGATCGAGTCCTGCGACAGCAGGGTGCGGTAGCGCGCCAGCGTCAAGCGCGCGTTCTCCAGCTGGGCTTCGTCGCGCTGGCGCGTGCCCTGGGCCTGCAGCAGCGCCTGCTCGAAGGGGCGCGGGTCGATCCGCGCGACCAGCTGGCCCTTCTTGACCCACTGGCCTTCGGTGAACAGCACCTCGGTGAGCACTCCCGACACCTGGGGCCGCAGCGTCGCCGTGGTCACGGGCGTCACGGTGCCCAGCGCGTCGATCAGCACCGGAATGTCGGCTACCTTGGCCACGGCCGCGCCCACGGTCACCGTGGGCGCACGGCCACCGCCCGGCCCGCGGGGTGCGCCCCCGGCGTCGCCGTTGGCGCGCTGCACCAGGAACCAGGCCGCGCCCCCCAACACCGCCAGGGCCAGCAGCGCCAGCAGCGCCCCCAGCCAGCGGGCGCGCCGACCCGGCGGGCGGTGGCCGGGTGCGGGCGCGGGGGAAATGGAGGGCGCTTCGGGGTCGTGCGGATTCATGGCGGTCCTGTTCGTGTTCTGGGGGTGCAGTGCGTGCCGGCCCGGCATGCAACGCACCATCGTAGAACGACAAACCCGGCTTTGTTGCGACGCCATTGCGAAGATACGTAAACCTGGGGGCATCGGCGGGCCCGCAGCGCAGCGCCGCCACTGGCGCCGTGCCCGGGCGGTCCACGGCGCCGCGGCGGCATTTCGTCGCACGGCGCTGGCGCGCTGCGGCGCCCCTGGGCACAGTGCACAGCGTCACCTCGCCGAAAGACCGCCATGCCCATGACACCTGCCATCGCCATCCACCTCTGTGCCGCGCTGGCGGCCACGGCCCTCGGGCCCGTGGCGCTGTGGGCACGCCACGGCCGCACGCCGCGCCCACGCCTGCACCGTGCCTTTGGCTATGCCTGGGTCACGCTGATGCTGGCCACCGCACTGTCGGCCCTGTTCATCCGCGACCCCGCGCTGCCGAACATCGCCGGCTACACGCCCCTCCACCTGCTTGTGCCGCTGACACTGCTGGGCCTGGCGCTGGCCTTCCGGCACCTCGCACGGCGCAACATCGCGGGCCACCGCCAGGCCATGCAATGGACCTATGTGGGGGCCTGCCTCGTGGCCGGCGGCTTCACGCTGCTGCCCTCGCGCACCCTGGGCCGCCTGCTGTGGCCGCTGCTGCTGCCGGCCTGACGCCTTTTCCACCGCCCTTCCGCCACCTTGCGAGGACACGCCATGCACACCCCTTCTTCCCCCGATGCCATCGAGACCCTGGCACGCAAGCGCGCCGGCGCCCAGTTGGGCTGGATCGTCCATGCCTCCATCTACGTGGCGGTCAACCTGTTCCTGGCCGCGCTGTCGGCCCACCAGGGGCGCGCCTGGGCGCTGTTTCCCGCGCTCGGCTGGGGCCTGGGCCTGCTCGTCCACGGTGCGGCGGTCTGGCTGGCGCAGCCGGGCGGCACGCTGTACGCACGGCTGCTGGCGCGCGAGCGCACCCGCCTGCACAGCGCACGCCCCACCGACCGGCGCTGAGCCGCCCCACAATGGCGGGCACTTCCACCCGACGCGATTTCCGCATGCCGCATTTCGACCTTTCCGCACTGGCGCGCCACGGCCTGGTCACGACGGTGCTCTGCTGCCTCATCGCACTGGTGCTGGCGCTGGGGGGCCAGGGCGCCTGGGACGTGCAGTTGGCGTACGCCCTGTCGATCGGGCTGACCAGCTGGCTGGTCATTGACCTGGGCCGGCTGTGGCTGAGCCGGCACGCGGCCATTCCGTGGCCCGCGGGCTGGCGCGGCGGCGCCCTGGTGCTGGCCGGCATCGCCACCGGCATGGCCGTGGGCACGGCGCTGGGCAATGCCTACAGCGGCCGGCCCCTGGGCGGGCTGGACCTGTGGCAGCGCCACGGCGGCGCGGGCGCGCTGCTCATCACGGTGGCCGCCAGTGTCGGCATGTCGGTCTTTTTCTACCAGCGCGGCAAGTCGCAGCACCTGCAGGCGCAAATCGTCCAGGTGCAGCGCGACGCCGCCGAAGCCCGCCTCAAGCTGCTCGAAGCACAGCTGGAGCCGCACATGGTGTTCAACACCCTGGCCAATCTGCGCGCGCTGATCGCCACCGACCCCGTGCGTGCCCAGGACATGCTGGACCACCTGATCGACTACCTGCGCGCCACGCTCTCGGCTTCGCGCGTGCCGCTGCACCCGCTGGCCGAAGAATTCGAGCGCCTGCGCGACTACCTGGAGCTGATGGCCGTGCGCATGGGCGCGCGCCTGGCCTATGCGCTGGAGCTGCCCGACGATCTGCGCGCCGTGCCGGTGCCGCCGCTCCTGCTGCAGCCACTGGTCGAAAACGCGATCCGCCACGGGCTCGAACCCCAGGTGCAGGGCGGGCGCATCACCGTGCGCGCCAGCGTGATCTCTGGCGCGCCGCCCCGGCTGCGGCTGCAGGTGCAGGACAGCGGCGCGGGCCTTGGCCCACTCCCCGCACTCCCAGAGGCCCCGGGCCGCCACTTTGGCCTGGCCCAGGTGCGCGAACGCCTGGCCACGCTGCATGGCGCCGATGCCACTCTTGAATTGATAGCTGAAAGCGTAGGCGGGACCAACGCTACCATCACTTTTCCCTTGAAAACCTGAGCACATGAATACGCCCGCGCCGCGCGCCCTGATCGCCGAAGACGAACCGCTGCTGGCCGCGGCGCTGCAGCACGCACTGGCCCGGGCCTGGCCGGCGCTGCAGATCGCCGCCACCGTGGGCGACGGCCTGAGCGCCGTGCACACGGCGCTGGCGCTGCGCCCCGACGTGCTGTTCTTCGACATCCGCATGCCGGGCCTGAGCGGGCTGGACGCCGCAGCCGAACTGGCCGATGCCTGGCCCCAGGAACAGCCGTTTCCGGCGCTGGTCTTTGTCACCGCCTACGACCAGTACGCCGTGCAGGCGTTCGAAGCCCAGGCCGTCGACTACCTGCTCAAGCCCGTACAGGCGGCACGGCTGCAAAAAACAGTGCAAAAACTGCAGCAAACGCTTTCCCACAAAGCGCCTAAAGCTATGGATTTTGAAGCAACACTGGCCCAGCTGCGCCAGCTGCTTGCCGCCCCCGGCCTGGCGGGCATCGCCGCACCGCCCGCACCGCCGCTCACCGTGATCGCCGCCGGCCACGGCACGCAGATCCACATGGTGCCGGTCGATGACGTGCTGTACTTCGAGGCCGCCGACAAATACGTGCGCGTGCTCACCGCCGCGCACGAGTACCTGGTCCGCACGCCGCTCAAGGAGTTGGCCGCGCAGCTGCCGCCGCAGCAGTTCTGGCAGGTGCACCGCGGCACGCTGGTGCGCGCCAGCGCCATCGCCACCGTGGCGCGCGACGCCGCCGGCCGCCTGCAGCTAGCGCTGAAGGGGCGGCCGGAGCGGCTGACCGTGAGCCGCCTCTACGCCCACCTGTTCAAGGCGATGTAGGTCCCCCTGTCCGGGTCATTCGGCGGGCTCGGGCAGCGCAACCACCTCGGTCCACGGCACGCCGGGCAAGGTGCCGTAGTGCGCGACGACGATGGCGCGGCCCGGCTGCGCCGCGCTCGCTGCGAGCGCCTGGCACAGGTAGCGCACAGAAGGCTGGTCCAGCCCCGCCACCGGCTCATCGATCAGCGTGAGCGCCGCGCCCGAGGCCAGGGCCGCGGCCATCAGCACCTTGCGCTGGCTGCCGGCGGACAGCTGGTGCAGGGCCTTGTCCAGGTGCGGCTGCAGGCCCCAGCCCTGCACATGCGCGGCCAGCGCCGCGGCGTCCCAGGCGGCATGCTGCGCCGCCAGCTCGGCCCACCAGGCGCGCGCGCTCAGCGCATGCAGGGCGTCGGAGCGCGGGTCTTGCCAGAACACCTGGTGCCGGTAGGCCTGCGCCTGCGGGGCCACACGCACACCCCGCAGCACCCAGTGGCCCTGCTGGGCCGCCACCGCGCCGGCCAGCAGCCGCAGCAGCGTGGTCTTGCCGCTGCTGTCGCCGCCCTGCAGCAGCGTGGCGCCGCTGCGCACGCTCAGGCACCAGTCCGTGAAAAGTACGCGCTGCGGATAGCCAAAGCACAGGCCGTCGACCTGCAGCACTGGGCTTGCCTTGTCCATGAAATCTCCTTCGTGTTGGAACGGCGGGGCACGCCCATTCCCGCCGGCGCGGGTTTGCAGGACAATGCCTGCCCGCCCCATCCCATCCCATCCCTCTCAGGCATGCCATGACCCTGCGCTACCTCGATTTTGACTACAGCGAAGACGGCGAAGGCACAGGCACCTGGGATGCCATGGCCTCGGTGCTGCCCGCGCAGCTGAACGACCTGCTGGCCGAGGTGGCCCAGGTGCTGGACTGGGCGCACCGCGATTTTGCCGGGCAGCGCGGCCCCATCGAGGAAGGCGCGGACTGGGACTACGACCTGCAGTGCGTGCAGGAGGTGGTGACGCCGCAGGAACTCAGCTACGACGAGGCCACGCGCCAGATCACGGCGCACTGCGGCGCTCCCGGCGCGCCACGCTACACGCTCACGCTCTCGCTGTGCGGCAGGAAGGTGTTTGGCGAGACCTTGCGCCAGCGGTTCGGCCTGGACTAGCCGCGGTCCACCGCTCACGCCGCGGGCAGCGGCGCCACGGCCGCGGCGCTGGGCGACGGCAGGGGTGCCCGCGCCACCACCACATGCAGGCTGTCGCCCCCGGTGTCGGCCAGCGACAGCCACGCGCCTTCGGCCAGGGGGAAGGCACCGCGCGCGCGCGCGCGCTCAAGTTCGGCCGTCGCGCTGGCGGCGCACACAATGAATTCGTGCACGCGCCCGTCGCGCCGCAGGGTCACGGCGACGCTGGGCCAATGCGAAGGCAGGCGGGGCACGAAGCCCACCTGGCCGGGACGCACGCGCAGGCCGCAGATCGACTCGACCGCCGCACGGTGCATCCACGCGGCCGAGCCCGTGTACCAGCTCCAGCCGCCGCGCCCCACATAGGGGGCATGGGTGTAGACATCGGCCGCCATCACATACGGCTCGATGCCATAGACCGGCCCCTGGTCCGGATCGGCCGAACGGTGTGCCGGGCTCAGCTGCGTGAAGGTGCGGTAGGCCCCGTCGGCGTCGCCGAGCTGCGCCTGGGCCATCAGCTTCCAGACGCCGGCGTGCGAGTACTGGCCCCCGTTTTCGCGCACCCCGGGGGGATAGGCCTGGATGTAGCCGGCGTACGGTGTGGCGTGCTGCAGCGGCGGGTCGAGCAGGCGGTTGAGGCCATGCGCCTCGTCCACCAGCCAGCGCGCCGCCGACGCCATCGCGGTCTGCTGCTGCTCCGGCGTGGCGGCCCCCGACAGGACGCCCCAGGCCTGGGCGATAAGGTCGATGCGGCACTCGTGCGCGCGGTGCGTGCCCAGTGGCGTGCCATCGTCAAAAAACGCGCGTTGGAACCACTCGCCATCCCAGGCCCTGCCTTGCAACGCGGCCTGCCAGCCGCGCGCGGCGGCCTGCCAGCGCCGCGCGCGCTCGGGCTCGTTGCGCGCCAGCGCCACGGGCGCGAAGCCGCGCACGAGATCGCACAGGAACCAGCCCAGCCACACCGACTCTCCGCGCCCCTGATCGCCCACGCGGCTCATGCCGTCGTTCCAGTCGCCGCTGCCCATGAGCGGCAGGCCGTGGGCGCCGACCGCCAGGCTGCGGTCCAGCGTGCGCGCGCAGTGTTCGTACAGGCTGGCCGAGAGCGCGCTCACCTCGGGCACGAAGTAGGCGTCCTGCGCAGCAGCGGGCACCGGCGCGCCCTCGAGGAAAGGCACGGTCTCGTCGAGCACCGCAGCGTCGCCGGTCATGGCGACGTAGCGCAGCGCCGCATGCGGCAGCCACAGCAGGTCGTCGCTGCAGCGCGTGCGCACGCCAGCCCCCGTCGGCGCATGCCACCAGTGCTGTACATCGCCCTCGGCGAACTGCCGCGACGCCGCCAGCAGCAACTGCGCGCGCAGCATGCGCGGCGCCGCCACTGCCAGCGCCATCGTGTCCTGCAGCTGGTCGCGAAAGCCGAAGGCCCCGCCGGCCTGGTAGAAGCCCGCGCGCGCCCACAGGCGGCAGGCCACGGTCTGGTAGAGCAGCCAGCGGTTGGTCAGCGCGTCGAACAGCGCGTCGGGGGTGTGCACCGTCACGGCCCCCAGCAGTTCACTCCAGTGCGCGCTCACGGCGGCCTCGCGCTCGTCCGCCGTGTGCGCCAGGGCCTCGCGCGCCAGTGCCAGGGCGGCCTCGCGCGTGTCGCCATGGCCGAGCACGAACACGCACTCGCCCTGCGCGCCCCGGGGCAGCTGCAACGTGGTGGACGCGGCTGCGCACGGGTCCAGCCCGGTGCCCGCGCGCGCGCCGAAGTGGTCGGGCACGACGCGCTGGCCGCGGCTGTCGAACAGTTCGCGCCGGTCACACGTCCAGTCCACCAGCCGTGCATCGGCCGAACCCACGCGCTGCAGCGCAAAAAACGCAGTGCAGCCGCCAAACCCTGCGTGGCCGTCGCTTTGCGTGGCCAGCAGGACATCGGCGGCGGCGTCGCCCGCACGCGTGGCCGGCAGCGCTGCGCGTGCCGTGTGCACCGACTGCCGGTCCAGCCGCTGCGCGCCCATCACCCACTCGAGCATGCCGATGGCGCGAAGCTGCACAGGGCGCGCACCGCGGTTGCGCACCGCGATGCGCACCTGCTTGAGCGGGCGGTGGGCGTCCACGCACCAGCTGGCGAGCACCTCCACGTCGCCGCGCTGGTGGCGCAGCGTGGTGATGCCCTGGCCGTGCTCGACCGCATAGACGGTGTCGGCGCTGCCCGCGCCGGCGCCGACGTTCCAGACCTCGCGGCTGCGCAGGTCCTGCAGCCAGAAGCACTCGCCCCCGGGGTCGGTCACGGGGTCGTTGCTCCAGACGGTGAGCTGGTGCAGCCGGCTGTTGCCGGCCCAGCTGTAGCCTGCGCCCGCCTCGGACACCTGGGCGCCAAAACCCGGGTTGGCGAGCACATTGATCCACGGGCGCGCGGGGCGGCGCACGGGCGACACGTCAAAGCAGTAGTTGCCGCTCGCGCGGTCAAACCGCCCGGTCGGCGCGCCGCCGGACAGGGTGCCCAGGGCGACCGCGGGCAGAGCCACAGACTGCTCCATGCGCGCGTCCAGCGCCGCGTCGTGCCATTCGACCAGCTCGCGCACGTGGTGGGCGAGCGAGCGCCCGTCCGCATTCAGGCGCAGCCGCGCCAGCGCCGTGAACGTGGCCTGGTCGTCCGGGGTGACGTCGCTCGCATGCAGCACATGCAGGCCGCAAGCGCGCTCGGGCGCGGTGGAGCCGATGGCGTAGCGCTCGCGCAGCGCCTGCAGCTCCCGTTGCAAGGGCATCAGGTAGGACCAGGGTTCGGCATTGACGAGGATGAGGTCGCACGCCAGTCCACCCCATGACCACAGCCGCAGCGCCTGCACCAGGGAGCGCACCAGGCGCAGGCCATGCGTGGCGCTGATGTCGACCACGATGCACGGGCGGTCGCCCGAGATGCCATGGCGCCACAGCGTGCGCCGGTCGCAGCGCGGCGCCGCGCTGCCCGCGCCATACATCGGTGGCCGCGCGTGCAGCAGGGCGAGTGCGCTCGACAGGGTCTGGATGGCGCCACGGTCGTCGGCCGAAAGGGCCATTTCGCGCAGTCGCACGCTGGCAAACATGGCCGACATCAGTGCCGAGCGCTCGATGGCGGCCGGCTGGCGGTAGCGGTCCACCAGTGTCTCCAGCGCTTCGCGGCTGGCCGCGGCTGCCGTGGCCCAGGTGAGGCGCGCGCTGGAGTGGGCCGCCACTGTGATCTGCACCGACAGCGCGGCGATGGGGTCCAGGCCGGTGACGGCCGCGCCCGTCCCGCGCGCCGCTCCCTGCGCCAGGGGGTGGCCGGCGTCGCGGTTGCGGCCGAGCCAGCGGGCGCGATCGGTCTGCACCTGCACATGCGCCAGCGGATGGTCGCAATGGGCCATGAAATGCACCGCGTGCATGGGCTCCTGATGCTCGACATGGGGCTTGCGCGCCAGGTACAACGCCAGGTCTTCGGCATCCCATTCGGCCTGTACGAACAGGTTGGCAAACGCCGGGTGGGCTTCGTCGGCACGGGCCCCGAGCAGGGAGACCTCGAACATCGACAGCACCTCCAGCGTGATGGCCTGCGCGGTGGGGTTCCAGAGCTCGACGCGGCGCAGTTCGATGTCGTCCTCGGGGCTCACCCACACCGTGCAGCAGCTGCGCAGATCGGGCCACTGGGCATGCAGGCGCAGTTGATCGCTGTGGAAGGAGGCGTGGTAGTGGGCGTGCGGATCGGGCGCCGGGTGCTGGCTCAGCGACACGGGCGCGCCCGGGGCGTCGGTCCCGTGCCGGCGCAGATAGAGGAAGCTGCCGTGGGCGTCGCGCAGCGCATCGTCACGCCAGCGCGAGACGTCGGCCGCATTCCAGCGGCTCCAGCCCGCGCCATTGGCGCGCAGCGACACGCTGTAGCGGCCGTTGGACAGCAACAGCGTCGGCTGCAGCGCCCCGTCACCGGGCACCACGTCGCGCGTGGCGCTGGGGCCGGATTCGCTGCGCAGGAGCGCACGCGGCAGGGGCTCGGGGTCCTGCAAGCGCGAGACTTCGCGCGGCACGCGCTCTTGCAGCAGTGCGCCGACGGCGCACAGCCGCGCCTCGCCCATGGCCCAGCGCCGGGGCGCAGCGTCCAGGAGCACATTGGCCAAGGCCACGAGGACCATGCCCTGGTGGTGGGCCATGTAGGTCTGCACGCGGGTGACGGCACTGCCGTCGAGCTGGCGCTCGGCCGTGAAGTCCAGCGCATCCATGAAACCCATTTCGCTGCGTGCGTGCAGGCGTTCGAGCCGGCGCAGATTGGCCACCGCGGCGCCGGGCTCGTACATCGCGGCGAGTGCGCTCGCATACGGCGCCACCACCCGTTCGTCGGCCGGGGTGCGCCGCAGCGCCAGGCGCGGCACGCCCTGCGGCGCGTACTGGTAGGCCAAGGTGTGGTCGCTGGCGGCATAGGCCGACTCGGAAATGCCCCAGGGCATGCCGTGCACCTGTGCGAACGCACGCTGCTCGCGCACCGCCGAGCGCGCTGCGGTCTCCAGTACGCTGCCCGCGGGTTCGTCGATCACCAGGGCGGGCATGAGGTACTCGAACATCGAGCCCGACCACGAACGCAAACCCGCCCCCCAGCCCACGGCATAGAACGGCCGCCCCAGCGCACTCCAGTGGCTGGCCGGCACATCGCCTTTGGCAATGGCCCACAGGCTCGCCAAGCGCGACTCCGACGCCAGCAGGTCATAGAAACTCTCGTCGAGCTGCTCATCGGCCACGCGGTAGCCGATGTGGAACAGGCGCCGGCGCGGGTCGTAGAGAAAACCGAACTGCGCTGCCATGGCCAGGCCATGGCAGCGCGAGGCCAGCTGCTGCAGGCGCTGCCGGTGAATGCCCTCGCAGGCGGGCGCTGCAGCGCTGGCCATCTCGGTGCAGGCCCCGGCCAGCGCCAGCAGATGGCCGCAGAAGTTGCCGCTGTCCACGGTGGACACATAGCGCGGGTCCAGGGGCTCGAGCGTGTGCGTGCCATACCAGTTGAGGAAATGCCCGCGGTGGCGCGCCAGCAGCGCCAGCGTGGCCAGCGTGCGCTCGCAGCGCTCGAGCAGTTCCTCGGTGCCGATCCAGCCAAAGCGGCGCGCGCAGGCTACCGACAGCAGGTACATGCCGATGTTGGTCGGCGAAGTGCGCTGCGCCACCATGACGCGCGGCACCGTTTGCACGTTGTCGGGCGGCAGGTGGTGGGTCTGCGGCCCGACGTGGCGCACAAAGAATGTCCAGGTGTCGCGTGCCACACCCAGCAGGTACTCGCGGTCCGCCGTGCTGGGCGCCGGCGTGCGCCCTGCCTGCCAGGGCCGGCTGGCGCCCCAGATCCACAGCGGCGCCGCCGCCCACACAGCGCACAGGCCCAGCGCCAGCCACAGATGGGGCGCCGCCAGCGCCCACAGCAACGCGCCCAGTGCCGCAGCGGCCAGCGTGACCGGCGCATGGCGCAGGGCCAGCTGCGCCAGCTCCCCCTGGGCCGTGGCCTGCGCGCTGGCGGCCGTGGTCCATTGCAGCAGACCGCGCCGGCTGACCGCCATGCGCCACCATGCCGTGCCGATGGCGTGCGCCTGCTGCATGCCCTGCTGCAGCAGCACGGCCAGGCCCCACACCGTGCTTCCGAGCGCCCGGGCCACGTCGGCCAGGGCCTGGCGATAGAAATGCCCCAGGGCCAGGTCGTCGCGCCCCGGCGCCAGTCCAGCGATGGCCCCCAGCATGGGCCCAGCGCCATAGGCTGCGGCCACCAGGACCAGTGCGCGCCACGGGGAAACCGCCCCAGTGGCCAAGCACGCCAGCACCAGTGTCCCGGACATCGGCGCCATCAGCGAGCGGCGCAGGTTGTCCACCATTTTCCAGCGGTGGATGGCGAGCAGGTCAAAGCGGCGCCGCTGCGCCAGCACCGGCCACAGCTGCCAGTCCCCGCGCGTCCAGCGGTGCACGCGCGACGCGGCCACATCGGCGTGCAGCGGCGCGTCTTCCATCAGCGTGATGTCGCTCACGCCAGCGCAGCGCGCCAGCGAACCCTCCAGCAGGTCGTGGCTGAGAATCTGCTCGGGCGGCAGGCGCGCCGACAGCACGGCCTGCATGGCGCCAACGTGCAGCAAGCCCTTGCCGGAGAAGCTGCCTTCGGCGAACAGGTCCTGGTAGACCTCGGACGTGGCCGCGCTGTACGGGTCCACGCCACACTGCCCGGCAAACAGCCAATGGAATGGCGTGGCGGTATGGGCGTTGGGCAGCGGCGTGGTGAGGCGCGGCTGCAGGATGCCGTATCCGGACGCCACGCGGCGGCGCGCCACATCGACGCGCGGGCGGTTGAGCGGGTGCGCCGCCACGCCGACGAGCGCGCGCAATGTCCCGGGCGGCAGGCCGGTGTCGCTGTCGAGCGTGACCACGTAGGGCGTGCCGGCCACCGGGCGGGAACGGGCCCCGAGGTCCACAAAGGGCGAGTGCCCCTGCGTGGCCAGCAGGCCGATGAGCTGCTCGAGCTTGCCGCGCTTGCGCTCCCAGCCGATCCAGCGCTGTTCGGTCTCGGACCACTGGCGCTCCCGGTGCAGCAGCAAGAAACGCCGCTGCGCGACCTGGCCTTCGGCATCGGTGTCGGCGTAACGCTGCTCCAGCGCGTCGACGGCGTCGATGGCCAACTGCAGCAGCGCGCCGTCCGACGGCAGGGCCGCAGCATCGGCATCGGCGTAGTCGCTCAACAGCGCAAACTGGGCATGGGGCTCGCAGTTGGCCAGGTAATGCAGTTCCAGCTGGCGCGCCAGCGCCGCGATGCCGCTGGCATGGGTCAGCATCGCGGGAACGACCACCAAGACCCGGTGCTGTGGCGGCACGCCCTGGACCAGCGCCAGGCGCGGCAGGTGGCGCGGCGGCAGCGACTCGCTGATCAGCCGGTGGAGCACTGCAATCACGGTCTCGCTGGCGGGAAACAGGGCCAGCAATGCCAGCAGCGCCAGCCAGCCAGCGCCGGCCGCTGGCCGTGCCGAATGCCCGACGCACCACACCGCAAGCCCCACGCTGCCGGCTGCCGCAACGCCTAGATACGCCGGCACGATCGCGCGCCGCATCCGGGTCAGCCACTGGGCCTGCAACGCAGAGTCCAGGCCCAGCGCGCGCCGCAGTGCGGGCAGGCCCGGTCCCCGCAGCCAGTAGCCCGGCGCCTCGGTGGGTGCATCGCTGGGCTCGCCCCGAGGCATCGCGTCCGGAAGCGCGTGAGGCTTCATCAGGGCCAGCAGCGTTTGGGCCACCTCCAGCTCACTGTGCCCGCTGCGCCTTGCCAAGCGTTCAATGGCGTGCAGGCTCGTATCCTGGGTGTCGTCGCGCTCGGCGCAAAAGGTCGGTGAGCGCTGCAGTTGCCGCAAAAGCACGCTGGTGCGCGCAACCACGCTGCGCCAGTCGGTATTGCTCAGCAGGCGCAGCGAAGTGATGGCGTTGCGCACGCTCAGGTTGTCGGCGGCCTGCTCCGCATGCAGCTGGACCTGGGCATTGGCAGGCTCGGGCAATGCCTGGGCCAGCGCGTCGCGCACCTGCGCTGCCACTTCGGCCGAAACACCGTTCTTGCGCGGGTCCTGCCCACCCGCATCGAGGGCCAGGCGCTGCATGGCCTGCAGCACGAAAAGGCGGTCCACGCCGCGCTCGCGGAGGCTGTCGATCACCGGCTGCAGGCTGGCCGCAGCCTGGCTGCCATCGCTGCCCTGCAGCGTATCGCACCAGGCGTTGGCACATGCGCGGGCGGCCTTGGCAGCGGCGACGCGCTCGGCGAGGCGGCGCAGGTTCTCGACCAGCACCACGCGCAAGGACGTCGGCAAGGCCCACAGCTCCCCCAGCGTCAGTTCGCGCGTTTCCTGGTAAGCCTTCAGGAAATGCACCAGCAGGTCCTCGTCAAAGGCGCTGTCGGTGTGCGCCGCGAACGCCCAGGCAACGCCATAGATCCGCGGCAGGCCTGCCAGGTGCGCCTCGACCAGCACCGGCAGGTCCCGAAAGTAGCGCTGTGGCAGGCCTTCGTGGATTTCCTTCGTCTGCGCCATGACCACGTAGAAGTTGTCCAGCAGCCATTCGCCCGCCGGATTCACGTGGTGGCCGGTGGCAGCCTGCTGGGCGATGAAGTCGTGCGCTTCGTGCAGGACGCGCATGTTTTCGCGCATCCGGGGAAAGAACGGGGCCGCGCGGGCCCTCACACGGGCCTGGTGGGCCAAGGCCAGGCTGTGGCCATGCTGCGCGAAACGGGCTGCGCCAAAGATTTCGGCGCGTATGGGCGCCTCCACCGCCCCCCGGGCCGGATCCAACAAGGCCAGAGCCTGTGTTCCGGCAGAGGGAAGTTGCCGGGACAGGGGTGGCGGTTTCACTGACTGGAACGGATCAGAACAGGCACCACGCACTGGCCAGCGCCAGCACGGTGACCACGGTCAGCGTGGTCACGAAGCGCTGCGCCAAAAAGTGGTGGACGGATTCAGCTGCGCATGCGACGCGGTGCGAGAAACCGCTGCACTGCGCGCACTGGCGCAAATGCTCGGCCAACTGGGTGCGGCCCAAGCCCGAAAATGGGGGAAGGGATTTGGCTGACATGGTAGCTCCTCGGGGGAACAGGACAACGAAACAGCAACACCACCTGTGCCCATGAGTAGAGATGCTAGAAGGCCGCGGGCGGTGCGTCTGTCGGACAAGGCGCCAACCCGTAGAGAGACGGATCGACAGCCCCACCCCCAAAACGGTGCGTACAACGGTGCCGACGGCTGCTGTACACGGGTGCGCCGGCCAAACACCCCGATGCAGGGCGAAGCTGTGCGCAGTCTGAAGCGCGGATCCCGATGCGCCGACGGGGTCTTCAGTGCGGCACATCCCCCGGTGTACCGACGGGTGCGCCGACGCCCCACCCCGGCGCAGCGGATGCGGCGTGCGCCCCCTCGCGTTCGCTCTTGGCCTGTGCCACCGCCATGTCGCGCGGCAGGGCCACGCCGTTCTTCACGGCCAGCACCTCGGCCATGACGCTGACCGCGATCTCGGGCGGCGTCTTGCTGCCGATGTAGATGCCGATCGGGCCGCGCAGGCGCGCCAGGCTCTGCTCGGTCTGGCCGAAATGCGCGATCAGGCGCTCGCGCCGCGCGGCGTTGTTGCGCCGCGAGCCAATGCCGCCCACGTAGAACGCCTCGCTGCCCAGCGCTTCGAGCAGCGCCAGGTCGTCGAGCTTGGGGTCGTGCGTGAGCGCCACCACGCAGCTGCGCTGGTCGGGTTGGAAAGCGGTAACCACATCGTCGGGCATGTCGCTGAGCACCTGCGCGCCCGGCACGCTCCAGGCACCGCGGTATTCCGCGCGCGGATCGCACACGGTCACGGCAAAGCCGCAAAACAGCGCCATCGTGGCCAGGTACTCCGACATCTGGCCCGCGCCGATGATCAGCATGCGGTACCTGGGCCCAAAGGTGTTGGCGACCTGCGCCGCATCCATTTCGAGCGCAGCTGGCGCCTCGGCACGCGCCAGGATGGCGGCGCCGTCGGCCAGGCGAACGCTGCGCCGCACCATCTGGCCGGCGTCGAGCGCGCTCACCAGCTCGGCCAGACTGGCAGGGTCGGGGTCAAATTCGAGCAGCAGCTCCAGCGTGCCGCCACAGGGCAGGCCAAAGCGGTGCGCTTCGTCGGCGGTGACGCCGTACTTGGCAAACGCCGGCGGGCCGCTGGGCAGGACGTGCCCAGCGCCGCCCTCTGCCTGCCCGGAGCCTGCATAGGCGCGGGTGTAGCGGTCGACCAGGTCGTCTTCAATGCAGCCGCCCGACACCGAGCCCACCACGGCACCGGTCTCGCACAGCGCCATGATCGAGCCCTCGGGCCGCGGCGAAGAGCCCCAGGTGCGCACCACCGTGGCCAGCAGCGCACGCTGGCCGGCAGCGCGCCAGCCCTGCAGCGTGCGCAGCACCATGGCATCGAGGTTTTCCATGCCCAAGCCTCCTTTGAACCGGTTCAGGCCATCCACACAAGGGCGGCCAGCATCAGGACGATAAGCACGGCCAGCCAAGCCCAGGCCGGAATGCCAGTGCCAGTCCTGGTAGCGTGCGTTTGCGGCAGCGGTGCGCCGGACGGCTGGGCCTCGGCACCGCCCTGCGGTGTGGGCACGGCGCGCGGGTGGCGGCGCTGCATTTCAGCGCCAAAGCGCTGAAAGAAATCTTCCGCCAGACCCTTGGCCGCGCCGTCGATCAGGCGCTGGCCCAACTGCGCGATCTTGCCGCCCACGGTGGCGTGCACGCTGTAGTGCAGTTCGCAGCACTCCTGGCCCAGGGCATCGGGGGGCACCGGCGCCAGCCGCACCTGGGCCTGGCCCTTGCCGAAACCCGCCACACCACCCTGGCCATCGAAGGACAGGCAGTAGCTCTGCGGCGGCACGATGTCGCTGAGCGTGATCTTGCCGGCGAACTTGGCCGAGACCGGGCCGATCTTGAGCGCCATGCCCATGGCGTACTGGCCCTCGCCGCTGGTATCGAGCCTGTCGCAGCCGGGAATGCAGGCCTTGAGCACTCCGGGGTCGTTGAGCGCATCCCAGGCCTGCTGCTGGCTCACGGGAAGGGTGCGGCTGGCTTGCATTTCCATGGGGCTTCCTTTTTGGGGGGTTCTACCGTGCCCGCGCCGGCGCATGCAGCACCTGCGCCAGGCTGGCCGCCAGCTGCTGCAGGCTTTGCAGGTTGTGCACCGCGAGCATGGCGTCGGCCGCGCGGTGCAGCTCGGCAGCGCCGCGTGCACGGGGTTCATAGCCGCCAAAGCGCAGCAATGGGTTGAGCCACACCAGGCGCGCGCAGTGGCGCCGCAGCCAGGCCAGCTCCTGCGCCAGCGCCTGCGGCTCGCCCGTGTCCAGCCCGTCGCTGACCAGCAGCACCAGCGTGCGCCGGCCGACCAGGCGCCGCGCATGGCGCTGGCGCAGCTGCGCGAGCGCGGCCGCCAGCCGCGTGCCGCCGGCAAAGTCGGGGATGGCCCGGCTGGCCAGCGCGAGCATGGTGTCGGGGTCGGCATGGTCAAACGCCGGCGTGAGGTCGGTCAGCAGGGTGCCAAAGGCAAACACGTCGCGCCGCCCGGCGCCCGAGCCCGGCGCAGTGGCGGCGTGCAAGAAGGCCAGCAACAGGCGGGTGTAGCGCTCCATCGAACCCGACACGTCGAGCAGCACCAGAAGCGGCAGCGGCTGGCTCTGGCGCGCCAGGCGCGGCAGCTGCACGAGTTCACCGCCGGTGCGCGCAGCACGTTGCATCGCCAGTGGCCAGTCGGCGCGGGCGCCGCGGGGGCCGCGCTGGGTGCGGCGCGCGGCGTAGCGCGGCAGCGGCAGGGGCACGCGCTGCGCCAGGCGCTGCACCAGCAGGTATTCGCTGGCCGAGAGCTGGTTGAAGTCGGCTGCCTTGAGGCGTTCGCGTTCGCTGGCCGTCATGGCGGCGTCGAAATCGACCTTGTCGTCTTCGCGCGCTGCTGCAGCACGCGCTGCGCGCACCGGTGCCAGCGCTTCGGCCACGCGCGGGCGGCGCTTGGCGGGCTCGGCCCGGCTCTCGGCGCTGGGCAGCATCTGCGCAAGCAGCTTTTGCGCCACATTGGGGTTGCGAAAGTAGCTGTCGAACAGCTCGCGGAACACCAGCCGGTCCTGCTCGCGCCCCACCAGCACGGCCTCGAGTGCGGCACCGAAATCGGCGCGCGCCAGTCCCACCAGCATCGCGGCTTCCTGCGCCAGCGCGATTCGCGTGGCGTCCGCGGGCACGCCGGCGCGGCGCAGCGCGCGCGCAAACCCGGCGAGGTTGTCGGCGAACTTGCCGCGCCGTGCGTCGCCCAGTGGGCTGACCCCGCCCGGCACGTTCAACGGCAAGTGCGCGGCGGCCGGCATGTCAGTCGGGGGCGAGGAGCTGCGCCGCCATGTCCGGCGTCAGGGCCGCCACGTCTTCGCGCTGCTTGAACAGGATGCCCGCGGTGTCCTGCACCACTTCGGGATCGACCACCAGGGTGTCGAGCGCCACCAGCGCCTTGGCCCACTCCACCGCTTCGGCAATGCCGGGCGCGCGCTGGAAGGCGTTGGCAAAAGGCTGGCTGCGCAGGCGGGCGACGAAGTCGGCCACCTGTTCCGACAGGCGCGCGCTGGCGCCTGGCACCTGGGCGCGCACGATGGCGAGTTCGCGCTCGCGGTCCGGGTAGTCGAGCCAGTGGTACAGACAGCGGCGCTTGACGGCATCGTGCAGATCGCGCGTGCGGTTGCTGGTGAGCAGCGTGACCGGCGGTGCCTGGGCGCGCACCGTGCCGAGTTCGGGAATGCTGACCTGGTATTCGCCAAGGTATTCGAGCAAAAACGCCTCGAAGGGCTCGTCGGCACGGTCGATTTCGTCCACCAGCAGCAGGGCGCCGGGCGCCGGCGTGCGCAGGGCCTGGAGCAGCGGGCGGCTGAGCAGATAGCGCTCTTGGTAGATTTCGCGCTCGATGCGTTCGGCATCCAGTGCGCCCTGCCCTTCCGCGGCGCGCATGTGCAACAGCTGCGCGGCGTAGTTCCATTCGTACAAGGCTTCGCGCTGCTCCAGGCCGTCGTAGCACTGCAGGCGGATCAGGGGGCGGCCCAGGGCGCGCGCCAGCGCCTGTGCCAGCGCGGTCTTGCCCACGCCGGGCTCGCCTTCGAGCAGCAGCGGGCGCTGCAGCGCCAGCGCAAGCCAGGCGGCGGTCGCCAGGCGGCGGTCGGCAAAGTAGCCCTGGGCCTGCAGCGCCTGCGCCAGCGCATCGATGGTTGCGGGTGCCAGGGACCGTGGGTCTGCATTCATTTGCTACATTTTCTATAGCTACCAGCGCTTACTGGGAAAGCGCTTGCGCCTGTTTTGAATCAAAATGTGCACTGCCGGCAGCGTCAACCCAGCATGTGCGCCACGGCGCGCTGCGCCAGCACGCTGATGAGCTGCGCGCGGTACGCCGGGCTGGCGTGGATGTCGTTGCCCAGCTCGGCGTGGTCGACACGCACGGCAGCGGCCGATTCGGGCGTGAAGCTCTGGTTCAGCGCGGCTTCGAGTGCCGCCTGGCGAAACACGCTGCTGGCGGCGCCGGTGACCGCGACGCGCACCCCGGCCTGCGTCTGCGCCACGAACACGCCCACCAGCGCAAAGCGCGACGCGCCCTGGCGGAACTTGATGTAGGCGGCCCGCTGCGGAATCGGGAAGCGCACGGCCGTGATCAGCTCGCCCTCTTCCAGCGCCGTGGTGTACATGCCCACGAAGAAGTCGTCGGCGGCGATGTCCCGGCGCTGGGTGACCACCGTGGCGCCCAGCGCCAGCACCGCGCTGGGGTAGCAGGCGGCCGGGTCGTTGTTGGCCAGCGAGCCGCCCAGCGTGCCGCGCGCGCGCACCTGCCGATCGCCGATGTGCTCGGCCTGGTCGGCCAGCGCGGGAATGGCGGCCCGCACCTCGGCGCTGTCGGCCACCGCCTGGTGGCATGCCATGGCGCCGATGACGAGCTGGTCGCCGTCGCGGTGGATGCGGTCCAGGCCCGGGATACGGCCCAGGTCGACCAATTGGCCGGGGTTGGCCAGGCGCAGGCGCAGCGCGGGCAGCAGGCTTTGCCCGCCGGCAAGGGGGCGCGCGCCGGCTGCGGCTTGCGCAGCCGCAGCGTCCAGCGTGGCCGGGGCGTCGTAGGTAAAGGCGTACATGCTGGAATCTCCTTAGACCTGTGCGTTCTGGATGGCCTGCCACACACGGTGCGGCGTCGCGGGCATGTCGAAATCCTTCACGCCCAGGGGCGCCAGCGCGTCGAGCACGGCGTTGATGACCGCAGGCGGCGAGCCAATCGCCCCGGCTTCGCCGCAGCCCTTGGTGCCCAACGGGTTGTGCGTGCACGGCGTGCAGACATGGCCCAGCGTGAACTGCGGGATGTCGCCCGCGCGCGGCAGGGCGTAGTCCATGAAGCTGCCCGTGAGCAGCTGCCCGGTTTCGCGGTCGTAGACGCAGTTCTCCATCAGCGCCTGGCCAATGCCCTGCGCCAGCCCGCCGTGCACCTGGCCCTCGACGATCATCGGGTTGATGATGGTGCCGAAGTCGTCCACGGCGGTGAAGCGGTCCACGCGCACCACGCCGGTCTGCGGGTCCACCTCGACCTCGCAGATGTAGGTGCCTGCCGGGAAGGTGAAGTTGGTCGGGTCGTAGAACGCCGTTTCGTTCAGGCCGGGCTCGAGCTTGTCGAGCGGGTAGTTGTGCGGCACGTAGGCGGTGAGCGCGATCTGCGCGAACGGGATCTTCTTGTCCGTTCCCTTCACGGTGAATTCGCCGCCCGCAAAGTCGATGTCGGCATCGCTGGCTTCCATCAGGTGCGCGGCGATCTTTTTCGCCTTGGCCTCGATCTTGTCGAGCGCTTTCATGATGGCCGCGCCGCCGACGCTGATCGAGCGCGAGCCATAGGTGCCCATGCCGAAGGGCACGCGCCCGGTGTCGCCGTGGACGATGTCGACGTTTTCCACGGGAATCCCCAGGCGCGCGGCCACCACCTGCGCAAAAGTCGTCTCGTGCCCCTGGCCGTGGCTGTGCGAACCCGTGAACACCGTGACGCTGCCGGTTGGGTGCACGCGCACTTCGCCGCATTCAAACAGGCCGGCGCGCGCGCCCAGCGCCCCGGCGATGTTCGAGGGCGCAATGCCGCAGGCTTCGATGTACGACGAGTAGCCGATGCCGCGCCGCAGGCCCCTGGCTTCGCTGGCCGCGCGGCGCGCCTCGAACCCCGCGACATCGGCGAGTTCCTGCGACTGCGCCATGCAGGCTTGGTAGTCGCCAACGTCGTACTGCAGCGCCACCGGCGTCTGGTAGGGAAAGCTGGTGATGAAGTTGCGCTTGCGGATATCGTCCTGCGTGAGTCCCAACTCCCAGGCGCAGCGTGACACCAGGCGCTCGAGCAGATAGGTGGCTTCGGGCCGGCCCGCCCCCCGGTACGCATCGACCGGCGTGGTGTTGGTGAACCAGGTATCCACCTCGACGTACACCTGCGGCGTGCTGTATTGGCCCGCCAGCAGTGTGGCGTACAGGATGGTGGGCACGGCGCTGGCAAAGGTGCTGAGGTAGGCGCCCAGGTTGGCATCGGTGTGCACCCGCAGAGCCAGGAACTTGCCCTGCGCATCCATGGCCATTTCGGCATGGCTCACATGGTCGCGCCCGTGCGCATCGGTCAGGAAGGCCTCGCTGCGCTCGGCCACCCATTTGATGTTGCGGTTGAGTTTTTTCGACGCCCAGGTCAGGCACACGTCTTCGGCGTACAGAAAGATCTTGGAGCCAAAGCCGCCGCCCACATCGGGCGCTATCACGCGCACCTTGTGTTCGGGCAGCCCCAGCACGAAGGCCGTCATGAGCAGGCGTTCGACGTGCGGGTTCTGGTTGCTGACGTACAGCGTGTATTCGCCGTTCGCCCTGCTGTACGAGCCAATGGCGGCGCGCGGTTCGATGGCGTTGGGGATCAGCCGGTTGTTGACCAGGTCGAGCTGCGTGACGTGCGCAGCGTTGGCAAACACCGCCTCGACGGCGACCTTGTCGCCCAGGGCCCATTTGAAGCAGTGGTTGTCTTCGGCGATGTCGTGCACGACCGCCCCCGCCACGGCGCCCGCGGCCGCATCGGCCACGTTGACGACCGCCGGCAGCACCTCGTAATCGACTTCGACGCGCTCGGCGGCATCGCGCGCCTGTTGCAGCGTCTCGGCCACCACCATGGCGACCTGGTCGCCCACGTGGCGCACCTTGCCCTGCGCCAAGATGGGGTGCGGAGGCTCCTTCATGGGCTCGCCATTGGTGCTGGTGATCAGCCAGCCGCACGGCAGACCGTTGATGTGGTCGGCCGCCACGTCGGCACCGGTGAACACGCCCAGCACACCGGGCAGTGCCTTGGCGGCCTCGGTGTGGACGCTGTTGACCCTGGCATGCGCGTGCGGCGAGCGCACGAACACGGCAAAGCTCTGCGCCGCCAGCACCACGTCGTCGGTGTACTGGCCGGCGCCCGTGAGAAAGCGGTAGTCCTCCTTGCGGCGGACCGGTTCGCCGATGTGCGGCAGCTTGGAAAAGTCGGATGCACCCATGGTTGTGTCTCCCTGTACGGCCTGCAACTCAATTGGCGGCCATGGCCTGCTGGCCCCGCTGCACGGCCTTGACGATGTTCTGGTAACCGGTGCAGCGGCACATGTTGCCGTCGAGCAATTCGCGGATCTGCGCCTCGCTGGCGTGGGGGTGGTGCTGCACCAGGTCCAGCGCGCTCATCACCATGCCGGGCGTGCAAAAACCGCACTGCAGGCCGTGGCACTCCTTGAAGGCTGCCTGCATGGGGTGCATGGTGCCGTCGGGTGCGGCCACGCCCTCGATGGTCTGCACGTCAGCGCCCTGTGCCTGCGCAGCCAGCATGGCGCACGATTTGACGGCACGGCCGTCGACGATCACGGTGCAGGCACCGCACTGGCTGGTGTCGCAGCCCACGTGCGTGCCGGTGAGCTGCAGGTGCTCGCGCAGCGCATGCACCAGCAGGGTGTGGGGGGGAACGTCAATACTGGCTGGGCGGCCGTTGACCGTGAACTGGACTTGCATCTCGCTGTCTCCTCTGGAGGTGATGGCTGGATTGGCAAGGCGCATCTTCTGCCCCACCCGGGCCGCCATCCCTAGGGACAACCCTAGATTTCTGCCGCGGCCCGCAAGGTATTCTCAAAATGAAACATGCTGCGGCGCACCTGCGCGAATGCCCTGCAGCCTGCGCTCGGTCGCCGCCGCCCGCGGCCCCGGCGTCCACCCCGGGGGTACCGATGTTCGCGCCCGACTTACACACGCCCGCCGACCGCAGCGCCCTGATCGCCCAGGCCCGGCGCGCCCTGCTGCAGGCCGGCGCACCGGCCGAGGCCTGCGGCGTGGCGCCCTGGATCGTCCGATCCTGGCAGCGCTGCCTGGCCCGCGGGCGCCAGCCCGGCGAGGCGGTGGTGTTCGATGCCGTGAACGCCAGCACCCTGCGCCGCAGCACCGACGCTCACAGGACGTTGCTGCGCGCAGCGCGCCCCGTGCAGGCGCAGCTTGCACGCGCCGTGGCGGGCATGCGCTGTTTCACGCTGCTGACCGATGCGCATGGCGTGGTGGTCGATGTGCAGGGCCCCCTCGACCGCGCCGATGCCCGCGCACGGGCCATTGGCCGCGTGGGGCTGGACCTGTCGGAAGCTGCCGTCGGCACCACCGCCATTGGCGCGGCGCTGGCCGAGCTGCAGCCCGTGTGGCTGCACCGCGGCGAGCATTTTTTCGATGGCAACAGCAGCTACAGCTGCGCGGGCGCACCGCTGCAGGGTCCGCGCGGCGAATGCGTGGGCATGCTCGACCTGACCGGCGTCGACGTGCCCGAGCGCCCCGAGCTGCGCCATCTGGTGGCGCGGTCGGCCCGCGCCATCGAAGACGCGCTGCTGCTGCAGCTGCCGCACGCCCTGCTGCTGCGCCTGAACTGGCCCGGTGCGCCACTGGGCGGCGAAGCCGACGGTCTGCTCACGCTCGACGCCGAGGGTTTTGTGGTGGGCTGCAACAGCCTGGCACGGCAACTGCTGCCGCTGGCGGCCGCGGGCCAGCGCCTGCACTGCGCCGATTGGCTGGCGCTGCCCTGGCCGCTGGTGTTCGACGCAGCGCACTGCCACCTGGCTGCGCCGCTGGACCTGCCGCTGTGGTCGGGCCTGCGCCTGCAGGGCCTGGCGCAGCCGCATGCCGATGCCGCCCGGGTATACGGCACCGCTAGAGCCACGCACGCGCGCTTGCGCGACGCAGAAACCGCGCTGATCCGCAAAGCGGTGCAGGACGCGCGCGGCAACGTGGCCGACGCCGCGCGCGCTCTGGGCATCAGTCGCGCCACGGTCTACCGCAAACTGCAGCCCGCACGCAGTGCGCCACGCAGCCGCTGACGCCACACGGCGCAGCGCCCTGAGCGCTTTGAAGGGGGCGGCCTGCACCGTACAGGCACCGCACCGCAGACCTTGGAGCATGTCGGGGATAACACCAATCACGCCCGTCACGCACCCGTCAGTCTCGGCCGGTATTGCTCCGTAGAATCGCGCGTTCGTAACAATTTGCTGATTCGCCCGCCATGGAGCGGTGGCGGATCTTTTTTTGTGCACGCAGGCTTTTTCGGAGACCCCATGCAAGCCCTCATCAGACTCTCCAGAGGCATCGACTGGCTCAACGGCCAGGTCGGTAAATACGTTATCTGGCTCATCCTCGCGTCCACCGTCATCAGCGGCGTCAATGCCGTGGTGCGCAAGGCGTTCAACTACAGCTCCAATGCCTTCCTCGAAGTGCAGTGGTACCTGTTTGCGGCAGCATTCCTGCTCGCGGCCGGCTACACGTTGCTGCAGGGTGAGCACGTCAAGGTGGACGTGGTATCGAGCCGCCTGTCCAAACGCACGCAAATCTGGATCGACGTCGTTGGCTTTGCCTTCTTCCTCACGCCCATGTGCCTGGCGGTGCTGTGGTATGGCATTCCGTTCTTCCTCAAAGGCTACCTGTCGGGCGAAATGTCCAACAACGCCGGTGGCCTGGTCCGCTGGCCCGTCTACGCCATGATGCCGCTGGGTTTTGGCCTGCTGATGCTGCAGGGCCTGTCCGAGCTGATCAAGCGCCTGGCCTTCCTGCAGGGCCTCATGGACGACCCCACCGCCAAGAAAGCGGAAAAGACCGCCGAGGAGGAGCTTGCCGAATCGATCCGCCGCCTGGCCGAGGCCGCCAAAGGCAACGGTACCACCGCCCACAAGGCCGACTGAGCGGAGCACATTCCATGGAATTCTTCACCCAAAACCTCGCGCCGATCATGTTCGGCGGGCTCATCGTCTTCCTGCTGCTTGGCTTCCCGGTCGCGTTCAGTCTGGGCGCCTGCGGTCTTTTCTTCGGCTTCATCGGCATTGAAATGGGTGTGCTGCCCGAGGCCTTGATGCAGGCACTGCCGCTGCGCATCTTCGGCATCATGCAGAACGACACCCTGCTGGCCATCCCGTTCTTCACGCTGATGGGCCTGATCCTGGAGCGCAGCGGCATGGCCGAGGACCTGCTCGACACCATCGGCCAGCTGTTCGGCCCGGTGCGCGGCGGCCTGGCGCTCGCGGTGATCTTCGTCGGCGCGCTGCTGGCGGCCACCACCGGCGTGGTGGCCGCCTCGGTGATCTCGATGGGCCTGATCTCGCTGCCCATCATGCTGCGCTATGGCTACGACCGGCGCATTGCCACCGGCGTGATTGCCGCCTCGGGCACGCTGGCGCAGATCATTCCCCCCTCGCTGGTGCTCATCATCCTGGCCGACCAGTTGGGCCGCAGCGTGGGCGACATGTACAAGGGCGCCTTCATTCCCGGCTTCATGCTGACGGGCATGTATGCGTTGTACGTATTCGCACTGGCCATCTTCAAACCGAGCTGGGTCCCGGCTTTGCCGCCCGAGGCGCGCACCATCCGCGAAGACGACGGCAAGAGCGGCCTGCCCTCGCTGCTGGTGCTCACCGTGGTGTCGGTGGGGGCCTCGTTGTTCTTTGCCCACCACATCGTCGACGTGCACAGCTGGTGGACCGGCGAAGCCGTGACCAGCGTCCCCAAGGACGAAACCATCGTCGTGTCGATGTGCGTGGGCGTGGCGCTGGCCTTTGTGCTGTCCATGGTCAACAAGGTCACGCGCATGGGCCTGCTCTCGCGCATGGCTGAGCGCGTGACCTTCGTGCTGATCCCGCCGCTGCTGCTGATCTTCCTGGTGCTGGGCACCATCTTCCTGGGCGTGGCGACGCCCACCGAAGGCGGGGCCATGGGCGCACTGGGGGCCTTCACCATGGCCATGGTGCGCGGGCGCCTGAGCTTCTCGCTGCTCAAGCAGGCGCTCAACACCACCACCAAGCTGTCGTGCTTCGTGGTGTTCATCCTGATCGGCTCGACCATCTTCAGCCTGGTGTTCCAGGGCGTGGACGGCCCGCGCTGGGTCGAGCACCTGCTCAGCGGCCTGCCCGGCGGCGAGGTCGGCTTTCTGATCGTGGTCAACATCATGATCTTCTTCCTGGCCTTCTTCCTCGACTTCTTCGAGCTGTCGTTCATCGTGGTGCCTCTGCTGGCGCCCGTGGCGGACAAGCTCGGCATCGACCTGGTCTGGTTTGGCGTGCTGCTGGCCGTGAACATGCAGACCTCGTTCATGCACCCGCCGTTCGGCTTTGCGCTGTTCTACCTGCGCAGCGTCGCGCCCGCCGTGGCCTACACCGACAAGCTCACGAAGAAGCTGATCCAGCCGATCACGACCATGCAGATCTACTGGGGCGCCGTGCCCTTCGTGCTGATCCAGATCGTCATGGTGGGCCTGATCATTGCCTTCCCCGGCATCGTCTCCAGCGGCCTGGACAAGCCCGAGGTGTACGACATGGAGAAGATCCAGCAGCAGATGGAATCGGACATGCTCCACTCCGACCCGCAGGACCACCCGCAGGACGACCCCTTCGCCACGCCGCCCGGCCCGCAGGAGCCATCAGGGACGGAGCCGCCTGCGGACGACCCGCTCAAGGCGGCGCAAGACGCGGTGCAGCGCGACAGCAAGTGAGCCCAGCGTCCAGGCGCTGAAGCCCCCAAATCCAGGCCCCATGCAATGGGGCCTTTTTTATGGTCTTTTGAGGCTCAAACCCTTGCTGGACCAGCGCATCAAGCTATCTTTTTGACAGCAATGCTGAAACATCTGCACCCAGGCAGGGCCTGAACCCAACAAAAAAAGCCCCGCAGAGCGGGGCCGAAAGGGTGGCAGTGAGCCACCCGGGGGGATCCAGGGTCCTACAGCTTCTGGCGCTGCATGAAGTTGTCGAAGCTGGCCTCCGCAAAGCGGAACCACAGCACCTGGTCGCGCTGGAAGTTGCGGTAGTCGCCATAGATCTTCTTCCAGTCGGGGTTCTTTTCGCTCAGCTCGGCGTACAGCTCCATGGTGGCCTTGAACGAGGCATCCATCACCGACTGCGGGAACGCCAGCACCTTGGTCTTGGCGCCCACGAGCTGCTTGAGCGCGCCCGGGTTGCGCGCGTCATAGCGGCCCTGCGTCACCACATGGGCTTCGTGGGCGGCCGCCTGCACGATGGCCTTGTATTCGCTCGAGAGGCCATTGAAGGCCTTGTCGTTGATGTAGAACTCCAGGTTCAAGCTGCCTTCCCACCAGCCGGGGTAGTAGTAATACGGTGCCACCTTGTTGATGCCCAGCTTCTGGTCGTCGTAGGGTCCGATCCACTCGGCCGCGTCGATCGTGCCCTTCTCCAGCGCCTGGTAGATTTCTCCGCCGGGAATGTTCTGTGGCACGCCGCCCATGCGCTCGATGACCTTGCCGGCAAAGCCCCCCACGCGGAACTTCAGGCCCTTGATGTCGGCCGGCGACTTGACCTCCTTGCGGAACCACCCGCCCATCTGCGCGCCGGTGTTGCCACCGACGAAGTTGACGATGTTGTACTTGGCATAAAACTCACGCATCAGCTTGCCGCCGTTGCCGTCGACGATCCACGCCGTGAGCTGGCGCGAGTTCATGCCGAACGGAATCGCACCGCCAATGGCAAAGGCCTCGTTCTTGCCGAAGAAGTAGTACGGCGCGGTGTGTGCGATCTCTACGGTGCCGTTCTGCACGCCATCGACCACGCCAAACGCCGGCATCAGCTCACCGGCGGCATGCACCGAGACCTCGAACTTGCCGCCCGACATCTCCTTGACCGCTTTGGAGAACACATCGGCCGAACCGAAAATGGTGTCCAACGATTTGGGAAAGCTCGACGCCAGCCGCCAGCGGACCACCGGCTGCGCATGGACCACCGGTGCCACACCGGCGGCCAGCACGCCGGCGATGCCGGCATTCTTGATAAGGGAGCGACGATCCATGGCAATTCTCCTGAAGAAAGGTAATGAAGGGCTGGCCCGGTACGGCAAGCCAAAAAAATGGCGACCCTGTCCGCCGTGCAAGGGGACTGGGTCGCCGGTCATGGGTGCGGACATGCAGTGAAATGCTGGACCCGTACGCCGTTCGGTGCGGAAGGCTTACAGCTTCACAGAAGACATGTAGTTGTCGAAGCGCAGTTCAGAATAGCGCGCCCACAGCAATTGGTCGCGCTGGAAGGCACGCATGCTCTGGTGGATCTTCTTGAACTCGGCCGACTTGGCCTCGTGCTCGGCAAACACTTCCATTGACGCTTTGAAGCCGGCGTCCATGAGTTCCTTGGAGAAGGCCTTGAGCTGGGTCTTCGCGCCCACCAGCTTCTTCAAGGCGATCGGGTTGACCGCATCGTACTTGGCCGTCATGTCGCGGGCGGCCACGGCTGCAGCGGCGTCGACGATGGCCTGGAACTCGGGCGTCAGCGCGGCATAGGCCTTGTTGTTGATGAAGAATGCCAGCTCGGCGCCGCCTTCCCACCAACCGGGGTAGTAGTAGAACGGCGCCACCTTGTTGAAGCCGAGTTTTTCGTCGTCGTAGGGGCCGACGAACTCCACGGCGTCGAGCGTGCCCTTTTCGAGTGCCTGGTAGACATCGCCCGCGGGCATGTTCTGCGCCACCACGCCGAGCTTCTGCATGGCTTCGCCAAACAAGCCGCCGCCCATGCGCATCTTCAGGCCTTTCAGGTCGGCGGTGGTCTTGATTTCCTTGCGGTACCAGCCGCCCATCTGCGTGCCGGTGTTGCCGGCGCTCAGGCTCTTGATGTTGTAGTTGGCATAGAACGCGTCCATGAGCTTGCGCCCACCGCCGTGCTCCATCCACGAATCCATCTGGCGCGCGTTCAGGCCGAAGGGCACGGCGCAGCCGAATGCAAAGATCGAGTCCTTGCCGGTGAAGTAATAGGGCGCCGTGAGCGCCATTTCTACCGTGCCGTTTTGCAGCGCATCGACCACGCCAAACGCCGGCATCAGTTCGCCCGCGGCGTGCAGCGACACCTCAAACTTGCCCCCCGAGAGGGCCTTGACGGTCTTGGCGAACATTTCGCCGCTGCCATAGATCGTGTCCAGCGACTTGGGGAAGCTGGCGGCGATGCGCCAGCGCACTGCCGCCTGGGCATGCACCGCCGGTGCGACACCTGCGGCCAGCACACCCGCGACGCCAGCGTGCTTAAGGATTGAACGACGATCCATGAAAAATACTCCGGAAAGGAAAGGCCAAAAAGAAAACGCCACGCATGACGGTGGCGTGACGAAACAATGTATCAGCGGTGGAACATTGTAAAAACTTGCATCGCCGCCAGGCCTGCGGGTTTTCCCGCGACACGGGCCTGCTGGCCCAACGCGTTCAGCGTTTTGCAAGCCTCAAGGGAGATCGCCAGACAAAGCCTGCCCCTCCCCCGGGCAGGCTTCGCGGCACCGATCAACAGCCGCGTTCGCTCTGCAGAAAACGGGCGCGCACGGAGCGCTCTATGCCGGCAGCGTCGAGGCCCTGCAGCGCCAGCAACTGGGCCGGATCGCCATGCTCGATGAACACGTCGGGCAGGCCCAGTTGCAGCACCGGGCGCAGCACCTGCGCGGCGCTCAGGGCCTCCAGCACCGCGCTGCCGGCGCCGCCCAGGATGGCGCCCTCTTCCAGCGTGACCAAGGCGTCGTGCTCGCCCGCCACCTCCAGCAGCAGGTCCACGTCGAGCGGCTTGGCCCAGCGCATGTTGACCACCGTGGCGTCGAGCGCCTGGGCCGCCTGCAGCGCCGGGTACAGCAGCGTGCCGAAGGCCAGGATGGCGATCCGCGGCGTGCCTTGCGGGCCGGTGCCCTGGCGCGTGCGGCGCACTTCGCCCTTGCCGAAGGGCAGCCCCTCGAGGCTGGTCAGCGGCTCCACGCCCACGCCCGCGCCGCGCGGGTAGCGCACCGCCACGGGCTGGTTCTGCGCAAACGCGGTGCTGAGCAGCTGGCGGCATTCGCGCTCGTCGGCCGGGCAGGCCATGGCCATGTTGGGAATGCAGCGCACGAACGCGATGTCGTAGGCGCCGGCATGCGTCGCGCCGTCGGCGCCCACGAGGCCCGCGCGGTCGAGCGCGAACACCACGGGCAGGTTCTGCAGCGCCACGTCGTGGATCAACTGGTCGTAGCCGCGCTGCAAGAAGGTGGAGTAGATCGCCACCACGGGCTTCACGCCCTCGCAGGCCATGCCGGCGGCGAAGGTCACGGCATGCTGCTCGGCAATGCCCACGTCGTAGTAGCGTTCGGGAAAGCGGCGCTCGAACTCGACCATGCCCGAGCCCTCGCGCATGGCCGGCGTGATGCCCACCAGGCGGCTGTCCTGCGCGGCCATATCGCACAGCCACTGGCCGAACACCTGGGTGAAGGTCTGCTTGGGCGGGGCTTTGCTCTTGACCAGGCCGACGGCCGGATCGAACTTGCCCGGACCGTGGTAGGCCACGGGATCGGCCTCGGCGAGCTTATAGCCCTGGCCTTTCTTGGTGACCACGTGCAGGAACTGCGGCCCCTTGAGACCCTTGATGTTCTCCAGCGTGGGAATGAGCGAGTCCAGGTCGTGGCCGTCGATGGGGCCGATGTAGTTGAAGCCGAACTTTTCGAACAGCGTCGCCGGCACCACCATGCCCTTGGCCTGCTGTTCCAGCCGCTTGGCCAGTTCGAGCAGCGGCGGCACCGGGCCGAGCACCGTCTTGCCGACGTTCTTGGCCGCGGCATAGAACTGCCCGCTCATGAGCTGGGCCAGGTAGCGGTTGAGCGCGCCCACCGGCGGGCTGATGCTCATGTCGTTGTCGTTGAGGACCACGAGCAGGTTGCAGTCGGCGACGCCCGCGTTGTTGAGCGCCTCGAAGGCCATGCCCGCCGTCATGGCGCCATCGCCGATGATGGCCACGGCGTGGCGGTTTTCGCCCTTGCGCTTGGCGGCCAGGGCCATGCCCAGCGCCGCCGAGATGCTGGTGCTCGAATGCGCCGTGCCAAAGGTGTCGTATTCGCTCTCGGCGCGCTGCGGAAAGCCCGACAGGCCACCGAGCTGGCGCAGCGAGGCCATGCGCTCGCGCCGCCCGGTCAGGATCTTGTGCGGGTAGGTCTGGTGGCCCACGTCCCACACCAGCCGGTCGCGCGGCGTGTCGAACACATGGTGCAGGGCCACGGTCAGCTCCACGGTGCCCAGGTTGGAGCTGAGGTGCCCGCCCGTCTGCGCGACGCTTTCGATCACAAACGCGCGCAGCTCGGCGGCCAGCACCTTCAGGTTGGCACGGGACATGCGGCGCAGGTCCGCCGGGTCATTCACGGTCTGCAGCAGGGGAAAGGACGTTGTGGGCATTGCTATCGATTAAATAGCTGTCAGCGCTTTCCGGGCAAGCGCCAGCAGTCAATTGGATGAAAACCACCGGCCTCAATGGGACCGGTTCACCACCATGTCGGCCAGGGCCGCCAGCGCGCCGCGCTCGGGCAGGCCGGTGGCGTCGAGCGCCGCGTGGGCGTCGTGCAGCAGCTCCTGGGCATGGGCGCGCGCGCCCTCCAGCCCGAGCAGGGAGACGTAGGTGGGCTTCTCGTGGGCGGCGTCCTTGCCGGCGGTCTTGCCCAGCGTGGCCGAGTCCGCGGTCACGTCCAGGATGTCGTCCACCACCTGGAACGCCAGGCCGAGCGCTGCGCCATAGGCCTGCAGGCCCGCCAGTGCGGCGGCGTCGGCGCGCCCGCAGGCCGCGCCCATCATCACGCTGCCCTGCAGCAGGGCGCCAGTCTTGAGGCGGTGCATCTGGCGCAGCTGGTCTTCATCGAGTGCCAGGCCGACGCTCGCCAGGTCGATCGCCTGCCCGCCGGCCATTCCGGCCGAGCCCGCGGCACGCCCCAGCAGGCGGCACAGCGCGGCCTGCACCGCGGCGGGCACGGCCTGGCCCTCGGGCGTGAGCAGCTCGAAGGCCAGCGCCTGCAGCGCGTCGCCCGCAAGCAGCGCGCGCGCCTCGCCGAACTGCACGTGCACCGTGGGCTTGCCGCGGCGCAGCACGTCGTTGTCCATGCACGGCATGTCGTCGTGCACCAGCGAATAGGCATGGATCAGCTCGACCGCGCAGGCCGCGCGCAGCGCGGCATCGTCGAGCGGCACTTGGCGCACGCCGCCATCGGCGGCGGCCACGGCGTCGCGCGCGGCCAGCACCAGCAGCGGGCGCAGGCGCTTGCCACCGTCGAGCACGGCGTAGCGCATGGCCTCGCCCAAGCCGGCGGGGGCATCGGTGCCAACCCAGCGCGAGAGCGCCTGCTCCACCTGCTGCAAACGGGCCTGGCTCCAGCCCGGCAGGTCAAACACGGGGGCGCTGCGTGCGCTGCGCAGGCCGTTCATTCTTGGGTCCATGGCTGCAGCACGCCGTCGTCCAGCACCTTGATCTGGTCTTGCACGGCTTCGAGGCGGTCGCGGCAGAAGGCCAGCAGCACGGCCCCGCGCTGGTAGCCGGCCAGCAGTTGGTCCAGCGGCATCTGGCCAGATTCGATGCGGCCCACCAGCTGCTCCAGTTCTTCCAGCGCAGCCTCGTAGCTGGCCGGGTCGTCGGTCTTGGGTTTGGGCATGGGAGGACGGGTCAGGCGAAGGTAAAGCGGCCAATTTTAGGCCGATACCGTGCACCTCCCCGGTGCGCGGCCTGGCGCCGGCGCGCGCCGGCGCCAATACACGGATGGGTTTCACGGGAATGGCGCGTCCAATAACCCCACCTCCTATAATCCCATTCCTCTTGTAGCCGGCGCCAAGCCGGTTTATTTTTTTCCTCCAGCGCCCAGTGCGCGTTCTCCCTGTGGGGAGTCTTTAGGTCAGGTCACCCATGTCTGATTTAAGTCTTCGACTGCAGCAGGCCGCAAGCCAACTACCAGTTTCAAGCTACTTCGACGAGGCGCTGTTCCAGCGCGAGCAGGAACTGCTCTTCCAGCGCGGGCCCCGCTATGTGGGGCATTCCTTGAGCGTGCCCGAAGTGGGTGACTACCACGCCCTGCCCCAGGAGGGCGAGGGCCGCGCGCTCGTGCGCAACCCCCACGGCGGGGTCGAACTGATCTCCAACGTCTGCCGCCACCGACAGGCCATCATGCTGAAGGGACGCGGCTCGCTGCAGGCGCAGCAAAAGGGCAGCGCGGGCGGCAACATCGTCTGCCCCGTGCACCGCTGGACCTACAGCCCCGGCGGCGAGTTGCTGGGCGCGCCGCATTTCACGCACGACCCCTGCCTGAACCTGCGCAACTACCCGCTGCGCGAGTGGAACGGCCTGCTGTTCGAGGACAACGGCCGCGACATCGCCGCCGACCTGGCCCGCATGGGGCCGCGCGCCGACCTGGGCTTCGAGGGCTTTGCGCTCGACCGCATTGAGCTGCACGAGTGCCACTACAACTGGAAGACCTTCATCGAGGTCTATCTGGAGGACTACCACGTCGGGCCCTTCCACCCCGGCCTGGGCAATTTCGTCACCTGCGACGACCTGCAGTGGGAGTTCCAGAAGCAGTTCTCGGTGCAGACCGTGGGCGTGGCCTCGACCTTCGGCCAGCCGGGCTCGGATGTCTACAAGAAATGGCACGAGGTGCTGCTGAAGTACCGCGAAGGCAAGCTGCCCGAGCGCGGCGCGATCTGGCTGACCTACTACCCGCACATCATGGTCGAGTGGTACCCGCATGTGCTCACCGTCTCCACGCTGCACCCGGTCAGCCCCGGCAAGACGCTGAACATGGTGGAGTTCTATTACCCCGAAGAAATCGCCGCCTTCGAGCGCGAATTTGTCGAGGCGCAGCAGGCCGCCTACATGGAGACCTGCCTCGAAGACGACGAGATCGCCGAGCGCATGGACGCCGGCCGCAAGGCCCTGTTCGAGCGCGGCGACAACGAGGTCGGCCCCTACCAAAGCCCCATGGAAGACGGCATGCAGCACTTTCACGAGTGGTACCGCGACGCCATGGGCGCCGCCGTGCCGCAGCGTTAAACGCCACACGCCCCGCCAGCACTCCTATTACAATAGCTGCGAGCGCTTGTCTGACAAGCGTTTGCAGCTATTTTCACTTCCAAATCTCCCCACATGCAAGCCCTCTGGATGGTTCTGGCCGCGTTCCTGTTTGCCAGCATGGGCGTGTGCGTCAAGATCGCGTCGGCGCATTTCAGCTCGGCCGAGCTGGTCTTCTACCGCGGCATCATCGGCATGGTGGTCCTGTGGCTGCTGGCGCGCTCGCAGGGGGTCCGTCTGGCCACGCGCTACCCCGGCATGCACGCCTGGCGCAGCCTGATCGGCGTCACCTCGCTGGGCGCCTGGTTCTATGCCATTGCCCATCTGCCGCTGGCCACGGCCATGACGCTCAACTACATGAGCAGCGTCTGGATCGCCGCCTTCCTGGTCGGCGGCACGCTGCTGGCCTGGCGCCCCACCGACGCTGCGGCGCGCCCCGCGCTGCAGGGGCCGCTGGTGCTCACGGTGCTGGCAGGTTTTGTCGGCGTGGTGATGATGCTGCGCCCCAGCATCGGCCAGAGCCAGGAGCAGGTGTTCGCGGGGGTCGTCGGGCTGCTGTCGGGCATGTCGGCCGCCTTTGCCTATATGCAGGTCGTGGCGCTGTCGCGCCTGGGCGAGCCCGAGACGCGCACGGTGTTTTACTTCGCCGTCGGCTCCACGCTGGCCGGCGGCGCGGCCCTGCTGCTGACCGGCACCTCGCCCTGGCCGGGCCTTGCCGCCGGCCTGTGGCTGCTGCCGATCGGCGTGCTGGCCGCGGGCGGGCAGCTGTGCATGACGCGCGCCTATGCCCATGCGCGCACACAGCGCGGCACGCTGGTGGTGGCCAACCTGCAGTACTCGGGCATCGTCTTCGCGGCGTTCTATGGCGTGTTGCTGTTTGGCGACCAGATCCCGCCCATCGGCTGGCTCGGCATGGCCCTCATCATGGGCAGCGGCATCGTGGCCACCGTGCTGCGCGCACGCGCCGCCCCGGGCGCCCCCGCCGAGGAACACTAGAGCCTGTTGACAGCTTGGGTTTTGCGCAATCTGGACACAATGGGGGCCATCGCCTTTCACTGCGCAGAACCCCCATGACCTACACCACCCTGATCTCCGCCCCCGAACTGCAGGCCCTGCTCGCCAGCGGCTCGCCACTGATGGTGTTCGACTGCAGCTTCGACATGGCCCAGCCCGGCGAGGGCGAGCAGCAGTACCTGGCCGCCCACATCCCCGGCGCCGTGTACGCGCACCTCGACCACGCCCTCAGCGCCCTGCACGGCACGCCGGGCGCCGACGGCAGCATCACCGTCACGCAGACCGACACGCCGGCCTCGGGCGGGCGCCACCCGCTGCCCAGCCGCGAGAAGTTCGCGATCTGGCTGTCCAGCGTGGGCTTTGCCAACGGCATGCAGGCCGTGGTGTACGACCGCAATGGCTCGGCCTTTTGCGGCCGGCTGTGGTGGATGCTCAAGTGGGTGGGCCACGACGCCGTCGCCGTGCTCGACGGCGGCCTGCCGGCCTGGCAGGCGGCCGGCGGCGCCGTGGCGCAGGGCAGCGAGCCTGCCCATTTCCAGACGAACTTCCGCCTCGGCGAGCCGCTGCGCCGCCTGGCCAGCGCCGAGCAGGTGCTGGCGCACATGCAGGAGCCCGGGCAGACCGTGATCGACGCGCGTGCCGCACCGCGCTTCCGCGGCGAGATCGAGCCGCTCGACCCCGTCGCGGGCCACATCCCGGGCGCGCTGAACCGGCCGTTCGCCGACAACTTCGGCCCCGACGGGCGCTTCAAGAGCGCGGCCGTGCTGCGCGCGGAGTTCGAGGCCCTGCTGGCCGGGCGGGCGCCCGAGGGCGTGGTGCACCACTGCGGCAGCGGCGTTACGGCCAACCCCAATGTGCTGGCCATGGAGCTGGCCGGGCTCGGAAAAACCACGCTGTTTGCCGGCAGCTGGAGCGAATGGTGCAGCGACCCGGCTCGCCCGGTCGAGCGCGGCTGAAGGGGCGCAGCGGCGCCGCCGCAGCAGGCCCTGCCTTCGAGCGCAGGTGTGGCAGCCTGCACCGCGTGTAGGGCAAACTCCTACAAGGGCGGCCACCCGACCAGACACGCGGCATAGCCACGCCCCGACTTAATTTTTGATTGGGGCGAATTCACAATCCATTTCAACGGATCGCGCAACGCAACAGGCAGCGCGGCCCGAACCGAAAAAGGATTGCACCATGACGAACGAACAACTGCTGGCCGAGATCCGCGAAGCCAACCTGACCTACCTGATGCTGGCCCAGACCCTGATCCGCCAGGACAAGGCCGAGGCAGTGTTCCGTCTGGGACTGAACGAAGACGCTGCCGATATTCTCGTCTCGCTGTCGGCCGCGCAAGTGATGAAACTGGCCAGCAGAAACACCCTTCTTTGCAGCTTCCGGGTGGACGACAACCTGGTGTGGAGCCTGCTGACCAACCACAACACGCCCAAGAAGGTCGGCAACGAGGCCACCAACACGCTGCACGCCAACATCCTGATGGCCAGCCGCGTCTCGGAAGTGCTCTGAGCACACCGCCCCATCCACCGCCCTTTCAGAAAAGCCGACATGACCGCCAGCGCCGCCCCCGAAGCCAAGACCTCCGCCCCAACTGCCGCCAAAAGCGCGGTCAAGGCCCCCGCCAAGAGCGTGCTCCAAGAATCCCGGCAGATCGAGCGCGCCGCCAAGCTGATCGAGATGGGGGCGCGCATGCAGGTGCTCGAATCGGAGACTTCGCTGTCGTACGAGCGCCTGATCCGGCTCTACAAGGAAGTCGCAGGCAAGTCGCCGTCCAAGGGGCAACTGCCGTTTTCGACCGACTGGTTCCTGACCTGGCAAGAGAACATCCACAGCTCGCTGTTCCTCAACATCTACGAGTACCTCTCCAAGGGCGTGGACCTCGATGCCGTGGACCTGCTGACCAAGGCCTACCGCCTCTACACCGAGCAGATCGAGATCGCCCAGGTCGAGCCCCTGCTGTCGTTCACGCGGGCCTGGCGCCTGATCAAGTTCGTCGATGCCGGCATGCTCACGCGCACCCAATGCGCGCAGTGCCACGGCCAGTTTGTCACCGAGCTGTACGAAAACCGCCACTACACCTGCGGCCTGTGCAACCCGCCGGCGCGTGCCGGCAAAAGCAAGAGCGCGGGCTCGCTGATGCTGCACTGAGCGCATGGCGGCAGCCCCCCGCCGCTGTTTTTGAAGCCTTTTTGCCCTCTTGCGCCCATCAGGCAAGCGCATAAAGCTATAAAATCAATAGCATCTCCTGGCGACTGTCCCGGCGGGCGCCAGCGGCCTGGACACGGAGAGCGGCCGCTGTGCAATGCGGCGCAGGCCTACGCAGCCGCGCCACGCCGCGGCCCCACAATGCCGCGATGACCCATGCACTGACTTCCCCCGTCCCGCCGGCCGCAGGTGCGGATGCGCTGGACCCCGGTGCCTCTGCGGCCCCCGCCAGCGCGCCGCCGTCCGAGGCCAAGGCCCTGGACACCCACACCGATGCACCGCTCGAGCCCGAGCCCGAACCGCCACCCGCGTACCAGTTCAACGCGCCCGTGGACGTGCGCAGCCTCTCGCTGGCGCTGCTGGCGCTGTTTGCCGGCATTGCCGTGCTGCACTGGGCCGCCGCGGTGTTCATCCCGGTGGCCGTGAGCGTGCTGCTGACCAGCGCGCTCTCGCCGCTGGTCACGGTGCTGCAGCGCTGGCACATCCCGCGCTGGCTGGGCGCGGCATTCTTGCTGCTGGGCATCGTCGGCGGGCTCGGCGCCACCGCCTGGCAGCTGAGCGACGGCGCGTCGCAGGTGGTCGAGTCGCTGCCCGTGGCCGCCAAGAAGGTGCGCGACAAGCTGCGCGAGCAATCGGGAAACAAAACCCCGAGCACGCTCGAGACGGTGCAAAAGGCGGCCACCCAGATCGAGCAGGCTGCCGCCGAAAATGCCGCCCCGCCGGCGACCAAGCGCGGCGTGCAGCGTGTGCAGATCGAGAGCGCCCCGCTCAACATCCGCGCCTACCTCTGGAGCGGCACCATGGGCCTGCTCTCGGCCGTGGGCCAGTTCACCGTGGTGGTGTTCCTCACATTTTTCGCGCTCGCCTCGGGCGATGTGTTCCGGCGCAAGCTCGTGCGCATTGCCGGCCCGAGCCTGGAGCGCAAGAAGGTGACGGTGCACGTGCTCAACGAGATCTCCGGCCAGATCCAGCGCTACCTGCTGGTGCAGGTGCTCACCAGCGTGATCGTCGGTGTGGCCACGGGCCTGGCCTATGCGGCGCTGGGCCTGCAAAACCCCGCGGTGTGGGGCGTGTTCGCGGGGGTGCTGAACCTGGTGCCCTACATCGGCTCCATCATCGTCACCGGAGCCTCGGCGCTGGTGGCGTTTCTGCAGTTCGGCACCTTCGACATGGCGCTGGCGGTGGGTAGCGCCTCGCTGGTCATCCACACGCTGGTGGGCAACCTGCTCACGCCATGGCTCACCAGCCGCACCAGCAGCATGAGCCCGGTGGCCGTGTTCGTCAGCGTGCTGGCCTGGGGATGGCTCTGGGGGCTGTGGGGGCTGTTGCTGGGCATTCCCATCATGATGGGCGTCAAGGCCATCTGCGACCGCGTGGAAGACCTGAACGCCGTGGGCGAGCTGCTGGGCAACTGACACCGCGCGCGGTGCGGACCGTGCGGCGTGCACTGCACCTGCGCCGGACCGCACGCACTGGATACAAGCCAAATTGGCCTCCAGCGCTTATTCAGCAAGCGTTTGAAGCTATCATTACGATAGCTGATGCCCGACCGGAAAGCCGCCCCACCGGCGTCGCCCGGGCCGCTCAACCGGTGTTGCGCAAACCTGCCGCAATGCCATTGATCGAAATGTGGATGCCGGTCTGCACGCGCTCGTCGCTCTGCCCCGCGCGCCAGCGCCGGATCAGCTCGACTTGCAGGTGGTGCAGTGGGTCGATGTACGGAAAGCGGTGGCGGATCGAACGCGCCAGTGCGGTGTTGTGCGCCAGGCGCTGCCTGTCGCCCGTGATGCGCGTCAGCGCGTCGGCCGTGCGGTGCCATTCCTGCTCGATGGCGGTGAACACCTTCTTGCGCAGGCGCGCATCCGACACCAACTCGCTGTAGCGCGAGGCCAGCGCGAGGTCGCTCTTGGCCAGCACCATGTCCATGTTCGACAGCAGCGTGCTGAAGAACGGCCACTGGCGGTGCATCTTGCGCAGCAGCGCCAGCTGCGCCTTCGGGTCCTGGCCGGGCGCGTTGACGAACGCCTCGACCGCCGCGCCAAAGCCGTACCAGCCCGGCAGCGTGAGCCGGCACTGGCCCCAGCTGAAGCCCCACGGAATGGCGCGCAGGTCTTCGATCTTCTGCGAGGGCTTGCGCGAGGCCGGGCGCGAGCCGATGTTGAGCTCGGCGATCTCGCGGATCGGCGTAGCGCTGAAGAAGTAGTCGGTGAAGCCCGGGGTGTCGTAGACCAGCGCGCGGTAGGCCGCCATGCTCGCCTGCGACAACTGCGCGGCCGCGTCGAGGAACGCCGGCGTGGCCGGCTTCGTGGGCTGCAGCAGCGTGGCTTCAAGCGTGGCGGCGACCAGCGTCTCGAGGTTGCGCCGGCCGATCTCGGGGTTGGCGTACTTCGAGGCGATCACCTCGCCCTGCTCGGTCAGGCGGATCTGGCCGCGCACCGTGCCCGGCGGCTGCGCCAGGATGGCCTGGTAGCTCGGTCCGCCGCCGCGCCCGACGGTGCCGCCGCGCCCGTGGAACATGCGCAGGCGGATCGGCGTGGCGCCGGTGGACAGCGCATCGAACAGCGCCACCAGCGCGATCTCGGCGCGGTACAGCTCCCAGTTGCTGGTGAAGATGCCACCGTCCTTGTTGCTGTCCGAATAGCCCAGCATGATGTCCTGCTCGCCGCCGCCGCGGCGCACCAGCGCGGCCACGCCGGGCAGCGCATAGAACTCGCGCATGATGGGCGCGGCGTTGCGCAGGTCCTCGATGGTCTCGAACAGCGGCACCACGATCAGGTCGGCCTGGGCCTGCGCATCGAGCGTGCCGCGCACCAGGCCCACTTCCTTTTGCAGCAGCAGCACTTCGAGCAGGTCGCTGACGGCCTCGGTGTGGCTGATGATGTAGTGGCGGATGGCGTCCGCGCCGTAGCGCTGGCGCATCTGGCGCGCGGTCTCGAAGATCGCCAGCTCGGCCTGGGTGTGCGCCGTGTACTGCGCGCCGATGACGCGCAGCGGCCGCGCGTCCTGCAGCAGGCGCATCAGCACATCGCGCCGGGCCTCTTCGGGCAGCGCGGCGTAGTCGGGTGCAATGCGCGCCACGGCCAGCAGCTCGGCCACCACGCGCTCGTGCTGGTCGGAGCTTTGGCGCAGATCGACCGTGGCCAGGTGGAAGCCGAACACCTCGACGGCGCGGATCAGCGGGTGCAGGCGCGGCGCCGCCAGCGCCGCGCCGTGGTGTGCCTGCAGCGAGGCCGCGATGGTGTGCAGCTGCGCCAGGAATTCGACGGCATCGCCATAGGCGTTTTGCGGCGCCACGGCGTGGCGCGCGGCCTCGCCGCCACTGAGCTGCTGCAGCGTCGCGGCCAAGCGCGCATAGACACCGGTGAGCGCGCGGCGGTAGGGCTCGTCCTGGCGGTGCTCGCTGGTGTCGGGCGAGCTCTCGGCGAGCTGCTGCATCTCGGGCGTCACGCCCACCAGGTGGGCCGACATCGACAGCTCACTGCCCAGCAGGTGCACCTCGGTCAGGTAGTGGCGCAGCGCCACCTCGCTCTGGCGGCGCAGGGCCTGCACCAGGGTGTCGGCTCCGACGTTGGGGTTGCCGTCACGGTCGCCGCCGATCCACTGGCCCATGCGCAGGAAGCTGTGCACGTGCGGCACGCCCAGTTCGCGCTCGAGGTCGGCATAGATCCTGGGAATCTCGCGCAGGAAGGTGGCTTCGTAGTAGCTGAGCGCGTTCTCGATCTCGTCGGCCACCGTGAGCTTGGTGTAGCGCAGCAGCCGCGTCTGCCACAGCTGGGCGACGTGGGCACGCAGCTGGGCCTCGTTGGCCGCCAGTGCGCGCGGCGTGAGCGCGTCCTTGGCCGCGTTGTAGAGCTGGGCGCGCTCGGCGATGTCGTCGCGCGCGGCGAGCAGCTGCGCGATGCTGCGCTCGGCGTCGAGGATGCTCTTGCGCTGCACTTCGGTCGGGTGCGCGGTGAGCACCGGCGCGACGTAGCTGCTCGCCAGGGTCTGGGCCACGGTGCCCGGCGCGATGCCGGCCCAGCGCAGGCGCGAGAGCGCCACCTCGATGCTGCCCTCCTGCGTGTCGCCGGCGCGCTCGCGGATGGTGCGGCGGCGGATGTGGTGGCGGTCCTCGGCCAGGTTGGCCAGGTGGCTGAAGTAGGTGAAGGCGCGGATCACGCTCACCGTCTGGTCGGCCGACAGGCCCTTGAGCAGCTTCTTGAGCGCCTTGTCGGCCTCCTGGTCGGCGTCGCGGCGAAACGCCACCGAGAGCTGGCGCACCTGCTCGATCAGGTCGAACGCGGCCACGCCCTCCTGCTCGCGGATCACGTCGCCCAGGATGCGCCCGAGCAGGCGGATGTCCTCGATCAGGGGCTGGTCCTTATCTGTTTTTTTCACGCTCACGCAAGTGTCTCCTGGGGCGCCACGGCAAGGGTGGCGGGGGGTGGCTGCTGCAGCGCAGCATGCTAGCATTCCCGCATCCTCTTCTCTGCGTGACGCTGCCCGTGAATTCCCAACTTCCCCCCGTCGTGATCGCCACGCGCGAAAGCCGCCTGGCTCTGTGGCAGGCCGAACATGTGCAAGCGCGGCTGCGCGCACGCGGCCACGCCGTGTCGCTGCTGGGCATGACCACGCTGGGCGACCAGATCCTGGACCGGTCCCTGAGCAAGGTCGGCGGCAAGGGGCTGTTCGTCAAGGAGCTCGAAACCGCGCTCGAAGACGGCCGCGCCCACATCGCCGTGCACTCGCTCAAGGACGTGCCGATGGAGCTGCCGCCCGGCTTTGCGCTGGCCTGCGTGATGGAGCGCGAAGACCCGCGCGATGCGTTTGTCTCTCCGCGCTATGCCGCGCTCGCCGAGCTGCCCGAGGGCGCCGTGGTCGGCACCTCGAGCCTGCGCCGCCAGGTGCTGCTGCAAGCGCTGCGCCCCGACCTGAAGATCGCGCCGCTGCGCGGCAACCTCGACACGCGCCTGCGCAAGCTCGACGAGGGCCAGTACGACGCCATCGTGCTGGCCGCCGCGGGCCTCAAGCGCCTGGGCCTGCACGGGCGCATCCGCGCCGTCTTCGAGCCCGCCGAGATGCTGCCCGCCGCGGGCCAGGGCGCCCTGGGCATCGAGGTGCGCAGCGACCGCCACGACCTGGTCGAGGCGCTCGCGCCGCTGGCCCACCTGCCGACCTGGATCACGGTGACGGCCGAGCGCGCCGTCAGCCGCTGCATGGGCGGCAGCTGCTCGATGCCGCTGGCCGCCCATGCGCGCCTGGAAGGCACGACGCTGCACCTCGACGCCGCCTGGGGCGACCCCGACGGCCGCAGGCCGCTGGTGCGCGCCCACGCCCGCGGCACGGCGATTGCGCTGGAGCAGGCCAACACCCTGGGCGAAGCCGTGGCGGCGCAGCTGCGCGCCGGCGGCGCAGGTTGACCCAGGCCGTGGCCGCGCCGCGCACCCTCGTCACCCGCCCCGAGCGCGAGGCGCTGCAGTGGGTCGCTGCGCTGCAGGCGCGCGGCCTGGCCGCGCAGGCCCTGCCGCTGATCGCCATCGCCGCGCCCGCCGACGCCGCGGCGCTGCAAGCGGCGCGCGAGCGTGCCGCAGGCTACCGCGCCATCATGGTGGTCAGCGGCAATGCGGCCCAGCATTTTTTTGATCCAAAAACGGTTCAAACCCTTGCTGGACAAGCGCAAGCAGCTATCAAAACAAGAGTCTGGTCGCCCGGCCCTGGCACGGCGCAGACGCTGCAGGCCCTGGGCCTGGCGGCGGACTGCATCGACCAGCCGGCCGCCGACGCCGCGCAGTTCGAGTCCGAGGCGCTGTGGGCGCAGGTCCATGGCCAGGTCGCGCCGCGCGACCGCATCCTGGTCGTGCGCGGCGCCGAAGCCGGTGCCCCCGCCGACGGCTCGGGCCGCGAGTGGCTCGCCCAGCAGCTGCGGGCCGCGGGCGCCGAGGTGGACTTCGTTGTCGCCTACACGCGCTGCGCGCCCGAATTCACCGCCGCGCAGCGCGCGCTGGCGCAGCAGGCGGCGCACGACGGCTCGCTGTGGCTGCTGAGCAGCTCGCAGGCGCTCTCGCACCTGTGCGCCGCCCTGCCGGGCCAGGCCTGGGGCCAGGCACGGGCCCTGGCCACGCACCCGCGCATCGCGCAGGCCGCGCGCGCGGCCGGTTTTGGCTGCGTGCGCGAATGCCGGCCCGCGCTGGCCGATGTGGCTGCCTCGATAGAATCGGCCCCATGAGCGCCGCGCCCACCCCCGACCTGCCCGCAGCAGAGCCTTTCCCCCCGTCGGCGGCCGTGCCAGCGCCGCAGACTTCGGCCCCGGGCGCGCCCCGGATCGCGCTGTACGCCGTGGGCGCGGTCGCCGTGGCCGCCCTCGTCAGTGCCAGCCTGCTGTGGCAAAAGCTCAGCACGATCCAGGAACAGCTGGCGCGCCAGAGCGCCGACGCCGGCACCCAGGCGATCGAGGCGCGCACCATGGCGCGCCAGGCCCGCGACCAGGTCAGCCAGGCGCTCGCGCGCCTCACCGTGGCGGAAACCCGGCTCAGCGAAGTCGCCCTGCAGCGCAGCCAGCTCGAAGAGCTGATGCAAAGCCTGTCGCGCTCGCGCGATGAAACCCTGGTGGTGGACATCGAGTCGGCGGTCCGCATGGCGCAGCAGCAGACGCGGCTTACGGGCAGCCTGGAGCCGCTGGTGGCCGCGCTCCAGAATGCCCAGCAGCGCATCGAGCGCGCCGCCCAGCCGCGCCTGGCGCCGGTGCAGCGCGCCATCGGCCGCGACCTCGACCGCATCGCCAGCACCAACGTGACCGACACCGCCGGCCTGCTCGCGCGCCTGGACGACCTGGTGCGCCAGGTGGACGACCTGCCCGTGCAGAACGCCGTGGCGCTGGCCGCCGCCACCCGGCGCATGAACGCGCGCGTCTCCGGCGACAGCGCCGAGCCCGCCCCCGCCGACCTGCCGTGGTGGCAGGCCGCGCTGCTGCGCAGCTGGGAAGTAGTGCGCGACGAAGCCCGGGGCCTGGTGCGCGTGAGCCGCATCGACCAGCCCGAAGCCATTTTGCTGGCGCCCGACCAGACCTTCTTCCTGCGCGAGAACCTCAAGCTCAA
>NZ_MWOM01000010.1:2342-26376 GCF_012931925.1 Acidovorax sp. SRB_24 | reverse complement strand
CGGCCAGCGCCGCGCTCAACAAGTATTTCGACCCGGCATCGCGGCGCACACAGAACGCCGCCACGGTGCTGCAGCAGGCCCAGGCCAATATGAAGTCCGCCGAACTGCCGCGCCTGGACGAAACCCTGTCCGCGCTGGCCACCGCGGCCGCCGGCCGCTGAAGCGCGCGAGGACGAACCGCATGCGCGCAGCACTCTGGCTCCTGGCCCTGTTTGGCGTGGCCGTCGCGACGGCCCTGTTTGCGGGCAACAACCAGGGCAGCGTCACGCTGTTCTGGCCGCCCTACCGGCTCGATCTGTCGCTCAACATGGTGGTGCTGCTGCTGGCGCTGGGCTTCGCCACGCTGTATGCGGCCCTGCGCGCGCTCGCCGCGCTGCTAGAACTGCCGCACCAGGCGCGCCGCTGGCGCCTGCAGCAAAAAGAGCGCGCCATGCACTCGGCCCTGCTCGACGCCATGGCGCAGCTCATGGCCGGCCGCTTCCTGCGCTCGCGCAAGGCGGCCCTGGGCGCCCTGGCACAGGAAAGCGCGCTGGCCCGCGCCGGCGCGACCGTGCCCCACGGCCGGCAACTGCGCGCCCTGGCGCACCTGGTGGCGGCCGAGGGCTCGCACGCGCTGCAAGACCGCACCCACCGCGACAGCCACCTGCAGCAGTCGCTCGACCATGCGCCCCTGCGCGGCACCGCCCACGAGCAGGAGCTGCGCGAGGGCATCCAGCTGCGCGCCGCACGCTGGGCACTCGACGAGCGCGAGGCCGCCTCCGCGCTCGAATGGCTGGCCAGCCTGCCGCAGGGCGCGGCGCGGCGCACGCTGGCGCTGCGGGTCAAGCTCAAGGCCGCGCGCCTGGCGCACCAGACGCAGGACGCCCTGGACACCGCGCGCCTGCTGGCCAAGCACGGCGCGTTTTCGGCCCCGGCCGCGCAGAGCCTGGTGCGCGGCCTGGCCATCGAACTGTTCAACGGCGCGCACGACCCGGCGCAGCTGCACGGCACCTGGCAGTCGCTCGAAGCGACCGAGCGCGCCATGCCCGAGCTGGCCATCCATGCCGCGCAGCGCCTGGCGCAGCTCGGGGGCGATGGCCAGACGGTGCGCCAGTGGCTGCTGCCGGTGTGGGAGCACATGGTGCGCGCTCCCGGCACCTTGGCCGATCACCACGCGCTCAAGCTGGTGCGTGCGCTGGAGTCGGGCATGGACGCGCTCGACGGCACCTGGCTGGCGCGCATCGAAGCCGCGGCCCAGGCCAACCCGCGCGACCCGCGCCTGCAGTACCTCGCCGGCGCAGCCTGCGTGCAGCGCCAGCTGTGGGGCAAGGCGCAGCAGTTGCTGACGCAGTCCACGCAGCAGCTGCAGGACACCTCGCTGCGCCAGAGCGCGTGGCGCCGGCTGGCTGAACTGGCCGAGCAGCGCGGCGACGCAGGGGCCGCCGCACAGGCCTGGAAAAGCGCTGCGCTCGCGGGCTGAGCCCATCCGAGGAAGGCCTTGCCTGCGGCCCAGCCACGGCAACTCGTTCAATTCATTTGAATCGAGACATCAATCCCGTTGAAACGGAAAGAAGCTTCCGTTTCCTACACTGGCTCCCAAGCGGCTGCCGGCTGCTGTGCTGAACTTTTTCCCTCTAACGCCCCCTTACCGCCCTTTTGGCGCCCTGCATGCCTTCTTCCTCTCCGACCGCCCCGGCGCGTTCCGCGCGCTACAGCCACACCGCCATCGCGCTGCACTGGCTGCTGGCCGCAGCGCTGATGGCCCTGTTTGCGCTGGGCCTGTACATGGCCGACCTGCCGTTCTCGCCGCAGCGCCTCAAGCTCTACAACTGGCACAAATGGGCCGGCGTGGCCATCCTCACGCTGTCGCTGCTGCGCCTGCTGTGGCGCCTCACGCACCGCCCCCCGGCCCTGCCTGCCACGATGGTGCAGGCCATGCCCGCCTGGCAGAAATGGGCGCACCACGGCACGCACCACCTGCTGTATGCGCTGTTTTTCGCCGTGCCCCTGATCGGCTGGGCCTACAGCTCGGCGGCCGGCTTCCCCATCGTGTTCCTCGGACTGGTGCAGTTGCCCGACTTCGTGCCGGCCAGCGATGCGCTGGCCGAGGCCCTCAAGCCGTGGCACCAGATCAGCGCCTACGCCCTCGCGGCATTGGCCGGGCTGCATGTGGCCGCGGCGTTCAAGCACCAGTGGATCGACCGCGACGGCCTGCTCACGCGCATGTGGCCTGGCCGGCGTTGAAGCCTTGGCCGCGCACGCTGTCCGAACCCTTTTTCCCGCTCCCGAGTTCCCCATGAAAATTTCTGTATCCCTGTCCGCTGCCCTGCTGGGCGCCTGCGCCGTGCTGGCCACCGTGCCCGCCTATGCCGAACAAAAGCTGCTGCCCGCACAAAGCAGCGTGGCCTTCACGGCGCGCCAGATGGGCGTACCGCTGCAGGGGCACTTCAAGAAATTCGACGCACAGATCGCCTTCGACCCCGCCCAGCCCGCCGCCAGCAAGATCGCTTTCACGGTGGACACCGGCAGCGCCACGCTCGGCTCGCGCGAGACCGACGCCGAACTGCCCAAGCCCGTGTGGTTCAACGTGCCCCAGTTCCCCCAGGCCAGCTTCCAGTCCAGCGCCGTCAAGGCGCTGGGCGGGGGCAAGTTCGAGGTGGCGGGCAAGCTGTCCATCAAGGGCCAGGCGCGCGACGTGGTCGTGCCCGTGACCCTGGCGCAGAACGGCGCCACCACCACCGCCACCGGCACGCTGGCCCTCAAGCGCCTGGCCTACAAGATCGGCGAGAACGAGTGGGCCGACACCTCCATGGTCGCCGACGACGTGCAAGTGACCTTCAAGCTCGCGCTCAGCGGCGTGGGCAAGCTCTGATTTTTCTTTCTGCCACCCTTTTTCTCAAGGAACCCTTCATGCGCAAGTCCCTCTTCGCCCTGGCCGCGGCCGCAACGTTGGCCGCAGGTGTTGCCCACGCAGCCCCCGCGCAATACGCCATCGATCCCACCCACACCTTCGTGACCTTCGAGATCGACCACATGGGCGCCACCACCAACCGCGGCCGCTTCGACAAGAAGGAAGGCACCGTGCAATTCGACCGTGACGGCAAGGCGGGCAAGGTGGACCTGACCCTCCACATCAACTCGATCAACACGGGCACCGCTGCCTTCGACAAACACCTGCAAAGCGCCGAGCTGTTCGACGCGGCCAAGCACCCCACGGCCCGCTTCGTGTCCGATACGTTCAACTTCAGCGGCGACAAGGTCAGCGAAGTGACCGGCCAGCTCACGCTGATGGGCAAGACCCAGCCCGTCACGCTCAAGGCGTCCAAGTTCAACTGCTACCCCAACCCCATGCTGCAAAAGCGCGAAACCTGCGGCGGCGACTTCGAAACCACCATCGACCGCACGGCGTTCGGCATGAACTACGGCATCGACTGGGGCTTTGCCAAGAACGTGCGCCTGATCGTGCAGGTCGAGGCCGTCAAGCAGTAAGCAGCCAGCGCAGGCCTGCCACGCTGCCGGCCCCGCCAGCCCGCCCCTTGCTCGCAGGGAGCGGGCTTTTTTGTGCCCGGTCCAGCGCCTGCAGCGCAGCGAAATTGAACTAACGTAAACAAATTACGGATAGTAGAATTTCGGCACATTCCCCGGAGACCGCCATGAACGCCCTGCCCACCCCCGACCCCGCCACACTGCCGCCGCCCGCGGCCGTGCAGCAGCTGCACCATTTCGCCTACAAGGCGCGCGACGCCGAGGAAACGCGCCACTTCTACGAAGACATCCTGGGCCTGCCGCTCTACCACATCATCCAGAGCGACTACGTGCCGAGCACGGGCGAGTACTGCCCGTACACGCATTTCTTCTTCCGCCTGCAGGACGGCTCGTTCATCGCCTTCTTCGACCTGGGCGACGATGTCAAGGCCGAGCCCTCGCCCAACACGCCGGCCTGGGTCAACCACATCGCCTTCCGCGTCAACACCGTGCAGGAGCTGGAAAACACCAAGGCGCGGCTGCAGGCGCACGGCATCGAGGTGCTGGGCGTGACCGACCACCACATCTTCAAGAGCATCTATTTCTTCGACCCCAACGGCATCCGGCTGGAACTGTCGGCGCAGCTGGCCGACGCGGCGCAGATGGAGAAGGACAGCACCGTGGCGCACCAGCGGCTGGCCGAGTGGACGGCACGCAAGGCGCAGTGGCGCAGCGAGCGCGCCGAGGGCCGCGCCACCGCACCCCTCAAGCCGCAGGCGAACGACCGCCCGGAGTACGTGCCCAGTCGCACCTGATAGCTACTGTTTTCATAGCTATCAGCGCTTTCCCATAAAGCGTTTGAGGCTCATTTCACTGAAAACCCACAGCGGCCACGCACCTGCCGGTGTGCGGCCGCCCAGGCGTCAGTGCCCGCCCATGTAGATGAACTTGAACAGGAACACCGCGGCAATGATCCAGGCCATCCAGTGCACGTCGCGGGCCTTGCCGGTGAACAGCTTGAGCACGGCGTACGAGATGAAGCCGAACGCCAGGCCGTTGGCGATGTTGTAGGTGAAGGGCATCATCAGCGCCGTGATCACGCCGGGGATCACCTCGGTCGGGTCGTCCCAGTTCAGCTCGACCAGTTCGCGCAGCATCAGGCAGGCCACGAACAGCAGCGCCGGCGCGGTGGCGTAGGCCGGCACCACGGCGGCCAGCGGCGAGATGAACAGGCAGGCCAGGAACAGCACCGCCACCGTCAGCGCGGTCAGGCCCGTGCGGCCGCCGGCCTGCACGCCTGCGGCGCTCTCGGCATAGGCGGTGGTGCTGGACGTGCCCAGCATCGATCCGGCAAAGATGGCGGCGCTGTCGGCCAGCAGGGCCTTGTTGAACCGCTCCATGCGGCCCGGCACGAGCAGGCCGGCGCGCTTGGCCACGCCCATCAGCGTGCCGGTGGCGTCGAACAGCTCGACCAGGAAGAACACCAGCACCACGTTGAGCACGCCGCCCTGGAGGGCGCCGGCAATGTCGAGCTGCAGGAAGGTGGGCGCGATCGAGGGCGGCGGCGCAAAGACGCCGGCGAATTGGTTGCCGCCGAAGAAGAACGACAGCACGGTCACCGTGACGATGCCGATCAGGATGGCGCCGGGCACGCGAAACCGGTCGAGCACGACGATCAGGATGAAGCCGATCACCGCCAGCACGGCCGGGGGCTGGTGCAGGTCGCCGAGCGTCACGAGCGTGGTGGGCGAGGCCACCACGATGCCGGCGCTCTTGAGCGCAATGATCGCCAGGAACATGCCGATGCCGACGACGATGGCCGTGCGGATCGATTGCGGAATGCCGCGCACGATGAGCTCGCGCAGGCCGAACACCGTGATCGCGAGGAACAGGCAGCCCGAGACGAAAACCGCCCCCAGCGCCGTCTGCCACGAATAGCCCATGGCGCCGACGACGACGAACGCAAAGTACGCGTTCAGCCCCATGCCGGGCGCCAGCGCGATCGGGTAGTTGGCGTACAGCGCCATGATGGCCGTGCCCAGCGCCGCGATCAGGCAGGTGGCGACGAACACCGCGTCCTGCGGCATGCCGGCGGCGCCCAGGATGGACGGGTTGACGAAGACGATGTAGGCCATCGTGAGGAAGGTCGTCAGACCCGCCACGATCTCGGTGCGCACGTCGGTGCCGTGCTCTTTCAGCTTGAAAAGTCGCTCTAACATGGGTTTGTCTCCAGGAAGGGTTTGCCGCTCTGCGGCGGCTGCCGTTGTTTTGAGGGGCGCGGCGCCGGGGCCGCGCAGGTCGCTGCCAGGGGCGCCCTAGTCGCTCACCTCCTGCGGCGCTGCTGCGGCAGCGGGCAGGCGGTCCACGCCCGCCACATAGGCGGCCGCCAGGTTGCGCTCGTCCGACAGGGTGAGCCAGGCAAACACGCGTTCGTGCAGGTCGCGCGCCAGTGCGTGCCGGCGCTCGGCCACCGCGCCGCTGGCCCAGCGCCACACGCACACGTCGGCGGTGCAGCCGACATCGAACGAGCCGATTTCACCCGCCAGCCCCAGCGCATGCGCCGCGCCGCGCGTGGCGCTGTGCAGCGCCTTCCAGGCGGTCAGGCGCTGGCCGGCCAGCGCCTGCACCTTGTAGGCGTCGGCCAGCGTGCGCTGCATCGACAGGCTGGTGCCGGCGCCGACGTCGGTGGCCACGCTGACGTGGATTCCCGCCTGCACGGCGGCGTGCCAGTCGAACAGCCCGCTGCCCAGGAACAGGTTGGACGAGGGGCTGTGCGCCACCTGCGCGCCGCTGTCGCGGATCGCTGCGCGGTCGTTGGCGTCGAGCCAGATGCCGTGCGCCAGCACGCTGCGCGCATGCAGCAGGCCAGCGCGTGCGTAGACATCGAGGTAGCTGCGCGCCTGCGGAAAGAGCTGCCGCACCCATTCCACCTCGTCGCGGTTCTCTGCGACATGGGTCTGCATGTAGGTGCCCGGGTAGGCCGCGCACAGCTGCCCCGCCATGGCCAGCTGCGCCGGCGTGCTGGTGGGCGCAAAGCGCACGGTCACAGCATAGGCATTGCGGCCCACGCCGTGCCAGCGCTCGATCAGGTCGACACAGTCGCGCTCGGCCCCTGCCACGTCGTCACACAGCGCGGGCGGCGCGTGGCGGTCCATCAGCACCTTGCCCGTGACGAGGCGCATGCCGCGCGCGCTGGCGCCGGCAAACAGTGCGTCGGCGCTGGCTTTGTGGACGGTCGGAAAGACCACGGCGCTGGTCGTGCCGCTGGCCAGCAGCGCATCCAGAAAGCGCGCGGCGCCCGCCTGCGACACGGCCGGGTCGGCAAAGCGCATCTCGGCGGGGAAGGTGTAGGTGTGGAGCCAGTCGAGCAGCTCGGCGCCGTAGCTGGCGATCATGTCGATCTGCGGGCTGTGCACGTGGGTGTCGATGAAGCCGGGCAGCAGCAGCCTGCCGCGGTGGTCGTGCTGCACCCAGTCCGCGCCCGGCGCCTGGTCGCCGGGCTGCACGCCGGTGATGCGGCCGCCCTCGATCAGCAGCCAGTGGTCGGGGCGGAAGCGCACGGCCGCGGCATCGACCACCGCCCATTCGGGCGTGCCGGTGAAATCGAGCAGATCGCCGCGCAGTGCGAGCTTGGAGGGTGACATCGTGGTCATGAGGTCGTTTGGTAAGACCGGGCCATCGGCCCCGGCGAACGAAGGGGCGGGCACTGCCCGGCAGCGGCCGCATCGGATGGACGGCCGACTCCGAGGCCCGATCTTGGCGAAATCCGCGCGGAGCGCCATATGCACCACCGCATAGAGACTATTCCTTTCGGCATATGCCTGCCGGCAAGAAAGCGACTAAGTTTCAGGGATACCTCTGACCCTCCCATCCGTCGTCCATGCCACACCAAGCCATCCGTTTCTACCACCGGGGCGCCGTTGTCGAAGTCCGCGGCGCGCACCCCACGCGCACCGTGCTCGAATGGCTGCGCGAAGACGCCCACTGCACCGGCACCAAGGAAGGCTGCAACGAGGGCGACTGCGGCGCCTGCACGGTCATGATCGGCGAACTGCCCGGGCGCAGCGAGGCGCCGGGCACGACCGTGCGCGGCCTGGCGCTGCGCACTGTGAACGCCTGCCTCCAGTTCCTGCCCACGCTGCACGGCAAGGCGCTGTTCACGGTCGAAGACCTGAAGGCCGCCGACACCGCAACGCAGCCTGGTGCACTGCACCCGGTGCAGCAGGCGCTGGTCGATTGCCACGGCTCGCAGTGCGGCTTCTGCACGCCGGGCTTTGTGATGTCGCTGTGGTCTACGTACGAACACCACAGCGCCTGCGACACGCAGCCCACGCGCCAGCAGCTGGCCGACGACCTGTCGGGCAACCTGTGCCGCTGCACCGGCTACCGGCCCATCCTCGACGCGGGCCAGCGCATGTTCGACCTGCCGGCGATCGCACTCGACACGGCACCCGTGGTCGCAGCACTGCAGGGCATCGCGCGCGGCGCCAGCGAAGGCTCGTTCAGCTATGCCGGCCCGAACGCGGCCCGGCGCACCGACCACTTCCACGCCCCCCGGACGCTGGACGCGCTGGCCGCGCTGCGCCTGCAGCACCCCCAGGCCCAGCTGCTGGCCGGTTCCACCGACGTGGGCCTGTGGGTCAACAAGATGTTCCGCGACCTGGGCGACATCCTTTTCGTCGGCGACGTCGACGCGATGAAGGTCGTCGAGGAACGCGACCACCTCGGCGGCCGCGAGCTCTACATCGGTGCGGGCGCCTCGCTCACCCGCGCCTGGGAGGCCCTGGTGCAGCGCGTGCCGGCGCTCACCGATATGTGGCTGCGCTTTGCCTCGCCGCCCATCCGCAACGCCGGCACCATGGGCGGCAATGTGGCCAACGGCTCGCCCATCGGCGACTCGCCGCCGATCCTGATGGCGCTCGATGCGCAGATCGAGCTGCGGCGCGGCGAACGCGTGCGCCGCATGCCGCTGCAGGACTTCTATACCGACTACATGAAGAACCGGCTCGAAACGGGTGAGTTCGTGCAGGGGCTGGCGATCCCACTCACGGCCCTGGCGCGCCAGGTGCGCGGCTACAAGATCAGCAAGCGCTTTGACTGCGACATCTCGGCGCTGTGCGGCGGCTTTGCGATCGAGCTCGACGGCGACCGGGTCGCCGCCGTGCGCCTGGCCTTTGGCGGCATGGCGGCCACGGTCCGGCGCGCGGCGCACGCCGAGGCCGCGCTGCGGGGCCAGCCCTGGTCGCAAGAAGCGGTCCAGGCGGCCCAGGCGGCCCTGGCCAGCGACTTCGCGCCGCTGTCCGACATGCGCGCGAGCGCCGGCTACCGGCTGCAGGTGGCGCAGAACCTGCTGCGGCGCTTCTGGCTGGAAACGCGCACGGCCGATCCGCTGCCCAGCGCGCTGACCAGCGTGTTCAGCGCCATGCCGCACGCCGCGCCAGCGGCTACCGCCAGCCCGTCCGACCTTCAGGGAGCCTGACATGAACCAACCCGTGGACGCGCGGCTGCTGCAGCGCGCTGAAACCTTTTCGGACTATCTGCAGAACACCGCGACCCGCATCGACCAGAGCGCCGAAGCGCGCGCCGAGCGCGCGGGCGCACGCGTGGGCGTGAGCCGGCCGCACGAGTCGGCGCACCTGCACGTGGCCGGTGAAGCTGCCTACATCGACGACCTGCCCGAGCTGGCCGGCACCCTGCACTGCGCGCTGGGCTTGTCGCCCGTGGCCCACGGCACGCTGACCGGCCTGTCGCTCGACCGCGTCCATGCCATGCCCGGCGTGGTGGACGTCATCACGGCCGCAGACCTTCCCGGCGCCAACGACTGCGGCGCCATCGTCCCCGACGACCCCATCCTGTGCGACGGCGAGGTCCGCTACCTGGGCCAGCCGGTTTTTGCCGTGGTCGCCCAGACGCGCGATGCGGCCCGCCGCGCCGCCGCGCTGGCCCGGGACGCGCTGACGATCAGCCCGCTGCCGCCCGTGCTCACGCCGCAGCAGGCCCATGCCCTGCAGCAGTACGTGCTGCCGCCCATGCACTTGGCGCGCGCCACCACCGAGGGCGGCGCGCAGGCCGCCATCGCGCGCGCGCCGCACCGGCTGCGCGGCACGCTCTCCGTGGGCGGGCAGGAACAGTTCTACCTCGAAGGGCAGATCAGCTACGCCACACCGAAGGAAGACGGCGGCATGCACGTGCATTGCTCGACCCAGCACCCGAGCGAGATGCAGCATCTGGTGGCGCGTGCGCTGAATGTGCCGTCCAACCACGTGCAGGTCGAGTGCCGCCGCATGGGTGGCGGCTTTGGCGGCAAGGAGTCGCAGTCGGCCCTGTTCGCCTGCGTGGCCGCGGTGGCGGCGCGCCGGCTCCGGCGCCCGGTCAAGCTGCGCCTGGACCGCGACGACGACTTCCTGGTCACGGGCCGGCGCCACTGCTTCTGGTACGAGTACGAAGTCGGCTACGACGCTGCCGGCAAGGTGCTGGGCGCCGAAATCACCCTGGTCTCGCGCGCCGGGCACTCGGCCGACCTCTCGGGCCCGGTGATGACGCGCGCGATGTGCCATTTTGACAACGCCTACTGGCTGCCCGATGTGTCCATGCACGGCTTCTCGGGCAAGACGAACACGCAGTCGAACACCGCGTTCCGCGGCTTTGGCGGGCCCCAGGGCGCGATCGCCATCGAGAACATCCTCGACTCGGTGGCGCGCACGCTGGGCAAGGACCCGCTGGACGTGCGCCGCGCCAACTTCTATGGCAAGGCGCACAACAACGTCACGCCCTACGGCCAGACCGTCACCGACAACATCATCCACGAGCTGAGCGCGCAGCTCGAAGCCAGCAGCGGCTACCGCAGCCGCCGCGCCGAGATAGCCGCCTTCAACGCCGCGAGCCCCGTGCTCAAGCGCGGCATCGCGCTCACACCGGTCAAGTTCGGCATCTCGTTCAACGTCAAGCACCTCAACCAGGCCGGCGCGCTGGTGCACGTCTACACCGATGGCTCGGTCCTGGTCAACCACGGCGGCACCGAAATGGGCCAGGGCCTGAACACCAAGGTGGCGCAGGTCGTGGCGCACGAACTCGGCGTGGGTTTCGAGCGCGTGCGCGTCACCGCCACCGACACGCAGAAGGTGGCCAACACGTCCGCCACGGCGGCCTCCACGGGCGCCGATCTGAACGGCAAGGCCGCGCAGGATGCCGCGCGCCAGATCCGGGAGCGGCTGGCCGCGTGCGCCGCCCAGCTGCACGGCGGCGAGCCGGCAGCGGTGCGCTTCGCCAACGACCTGGTGCAGGTCAACGGCCGGCAGATGGCGTTTTGTGCCCTCGTCGACCATGCCTACCTGGAGCGGGTGCAGCTGTGGTCCGACGGCTTCTACGCCACGCCGGGCCTGAGCTGGGACAAGGACAAGATGCAGGGCCGGCCGTTCTTCTACTTTGCCTACGGCGCGGCCGCCAGCGAGGTCGTGGTGGACACGCTTACGGGCGAGTGGAAGCTGCTGCGCGCCGACATCCTGCACGACGCCGGCACGTCGCTGAACCCGGCCATCGACATCGGCCAGATCGAAGGCGCCTTCATCCAGGGCATGGGCTGGCTGACCACCGAAGAGCTGGTCTGGCATCCCACCAGCGGCAAGCTGACCACGCATGCACCCAGCACCTACAAGATCCCCACCGCCAACGACTGCCCGCCCGTGCTGCACTGCGAACTGTTCAAAGGGCAGAACGCGGAGGACAGCATCCACCGCAGCAAGGCCGTGGGCGAGCCGCCGCTGTTGCTGCCGTTCTCGGTGTTCTTCGCCATCCGCGACGCGGTGTCGGCCGCGGGGGGCCACCACTCCGACCCGCCCTTGAGCGCGCCGGCCACCAGCGAATCCATCCTGCGCGCCATCACGGCGGTGCAGGCGGCGCAGGAGGCCTAGCCATGGCCTGCCTGCGCGACACCGCCGCCGCGTGGCTGGCCTGCGGGCAGCGCGCCACCGTGGTCGAAGTGCTCGACGCGCGCGGCTCGGTGCCGCGCGGCGCCGGCACGCGCATGCTGGTGGGCGCGTCGGACCTGGCCGGAACGATCGGTGGCGGCCACCTGGAGCTCCAGGCCATCGCCCAGGCGCGCGCGCTGCTGGCCGGCCAGGCCCGCCCGCCGCTGTCGGTGCACTACCCGCTGGGCCCCGCGCTCGGCCAATGCTGCGGCGGTGCCGTGACGCTGGGCTTTGCCCCGCTCGACGCCGCGGCGCTGTCCGCCTGGCCGCTGGTGCCGCCGCGCTTTCACCTGCAGCTGTACGGCGCCGGCCATGTGGGCCGCGCCATCGCGCGGGCGCTCGCCCCGCTGCACTGCGTGGTCGACTGGATCGATGAACGCGAAGACGAGTTTCCGGCCAGCTTCGATGGGCTGGGCGGCCCCTGGCCCGCGCACATCCGCAGGCTGTGCGTCGATGCAGTGGAGGCCGAAGTCGCCACCGCACCGCCCGGTGCGTATTACCTGGTGCTCACGCACCAGCACGACCTCGACCTGCGCATCAGCGAGGCCATCCTGCGGCGCGGCGACTTTGGCTTCTTCGGTCTGATCGGCTCGAAGACCAAGAGGAACCGCTTCGTGCACCGCTTCGAGCAGCGTGGCATCGACCCCGCCGCGATCGCGCGCATGGCCTGCCCGATCGGCATCGACGGCATCAGCGGCAAGGAGCCCGAGGTGATTGCGGTGGCGGTGGCGGCACAGCTGGTGCGCGCATCCGACCCGGGGCGCGCACACGCCGCCCTGCGCCCAGGTGCGGTGGCGGTCTAAAATCAGCCTATCCCGCCCACCGTCCAACACCACGGCATCCTTTGGGATGCCGTTTTCATTTGCCATTGCCCCCTCCATGAGCGACACCCCTGCCCAACCCGGCCTTGCCAGCCTGTCCAAATCGTTCGAGCCCGCCGCGCTCGAAGCCCACTGGGGCCCCGAGTGGGAGGCGCGTGGCTACGGCGCGGCCGGCGTGCGCGGCAGCGGCGCGGCGCAGGCCGATGCGCCGTCGTTCGCGATCCAGCTGCCGCCGCCCAACGTCACCGGCACGCTGCACATGGGCCATGCGTTCAACCAGACGATCATGGACAGCCTCACGCGCTACCACCGCATGCGCGGCTTCAATACCGCCTGGATTCCCGGCACCGACCACGCCGGCATCGCCACGCAGATCGTCGTCGAGCGCCAGCTGCAAGAACTGGGCATCAGCCGCCACGACATGGGCGCCACGCCCCCCGAAGCGCGCAAGAACTTCGTCGCCAAGGTGTGGGAGTGGAAGGAACAGTCCGGCAACACCATCACCACGCAGATGCGCCGCATGGGCGACAGCGTGGACTGGAGCCGCGAATACTTCACCATGGACGCCAAACTGTCCACCGTGGTGACCGAGACCTTTGTGCGCCTCTACGAACAGGGCCTGATCTACCGCGGCAAGCGCCTGGTCAACTGGGACCCGAAGCTGCAGTCCGCCGTGTCGGACCTCGAAGTCGAGAGCGAAGAAAAAGACGGTTCGCTGTGGCACATCGCCTACCCGCTCTCCGACGGTTCAGGCCAGCTGGTGGTGGCCACCACGCGCCCCGAGACCATGCTGGGCGACGTGGCCGTGATGGTGCACCCCGAAGACGCGCGCTACCAGCACCTGATCGGCAAGATGGTCAACCTGCCGCTGTGCGACCGCCAGATTCCGGTGATTGCCGACGCGTACGTGGACCAGGAATTCGGCACGGGCGTGGTGAAGGTCACGCCAGCGCACGACCCGAACGACTACCAGGTCGGACAACGCCACCACCTGCCCATGGTGTGCGTGCTGACGCTGCAGGCCACCATCAACGACGAGGCGCCCGAAAAATACCGCGGCATGGACCGTTTCGTGGCGCGCAAGGCGATCGTGGCCGACCTCGAAGCGGCCGGCCTGATGGTCGAGATCAAGAAGCACAAGCTGATGGTGCCGATCTGCACGCGCACCGGCCAGGTGGTCGAGCCCATGCTGACCGACCAGTGGTTCGTCGCCATGGGCAAGGTCAGTGACTCCGACCCCACCGGCAAGAGCATTGCGCAGAAGGCCATCGACGCGGTCGATTCGGGCGCCGTCACCTTCGTGCCGGAAAACTGGGTCAACACCTACCACCAGTGGATGAACAACATCCAGGACTGGTGCATCTCGCGCCAGCTGTGGTGGGGCCACCAGATTCCCGCCTGGTACGACGAGGACGGCCAGGTCTACGTGGCGCGCAACGAGGCCGACGCCCAGGCACAGGCGCCCGGCAAGACCCTGCGCCGCGACGAGGACGTGCTCGACACCTGGTACTCATCGGCCCTCGTGCCCTTTTCGACCATGGGCTGGCCCCACCAGGGCGACGCGCCCACCGACGACTACAACCTCTACCTGCCCTCCTCCGTGCTGGTGACGGGCTACGACATCATCTTCTTCTGGGTGGCCCGGATGATCATGATGACCACGCACTTCACGGGCCGCGTGCCGTTCAGGCATGTCTACATCCACGGCCTGGTGCGCGACGCGCAGGGCAAGAAGATGAGCAAGAGCGAGGGTAACGTGCTCGACCCGGTCGACCTGATCGACGGCATCGCGCTCGAGCCGCTGCTGGGCAAGCGCACCACCGGCCTGCGCAAGCCCGAAACCGCGCCCAAGGTGCGCAAGGACACGCAAAAGGAATTTCCCGACGGCATTCCGGCCTATGGCGCCGATGCCCTGCGTTTCACCTTCGCGGCCTTGGCCAGCCTGGGGCGCAGCATCAATTTCGATAGCAAGCGCTGCGAGGGCTACCGCAACTTCTGCAACAAGCTCTGGAACGCCAGCCGCTTCGTGCTGATGAACTGCGAAGGCCAGGACTGCGGCCTGCAGGAGCACACCAAGGAAAAGTGCCAGCCCGGCGGCGCCTTCGAGGGCTACCTGGACTTCAGCCAGTGCGACCGCTGGATCAGCTCGCAGCTGCAGAAGACCGAGGCCGAAGTCGCCAAGGGCTTTGCCGAGTACCGGCTCGACAACGTCGCCAACACGGTCTACGACTTCGTCTGGAACGAGTTCTGCGACTGGTACCTGGAAATCGCCAAGGTGCAGATCCAGACCGGCAACGCCGCCCAGCAGCGCGCCACGCGCCGCACGCTGATCCGCACGCTCGAAGCCATCCTGCGCCTGGCCCACCCCATCATCCCGTTCATCACCGAAGAGCTGTGGCAGAAGGTCGCGCCCGTGGCCGGCCTGGCGGGCGCGTCGGTCAGCATCGCGCGCTACCCCGAGGCGCAGCCCGAGAAGATCGACGAGGCGGCAATCGCCCACGTCGCGCGCCTCAAGGCGCTGGTCGACGCCTGCCGCACGCTGCGCGGCGAGATGAACGTCTCGCCCGCCGCGCGCCTGCCTTTGTATGCCGTGGGCGACAGCGAATTTTTGCGCAGCGCCGCGCCGGTGCTGCAGGCGCTGGCCAAGCTCAGCGAAGTCAAGGTGTTCGACGACGAGGCCGCTTGGGCGGCCGCCGCGCAGGCCGCGCCCGTGGCCGTGGTCGGCGGCGCGCGCCTGTGCCTGCACATGGAGATCGACGTGGCCGCCGAGCGCACGCGCCTGTCCAAGGAAATCGCGCGCATCGACGGCGAGGTCGCCAAGGCAAACGCCAAGCTGGGCAACGAGGCCTTTGTCGCCAAGGCGCCGGCCGCCGTCATCGAGCAGGAAAAGAAGCGCGTGGCCGACTTCGGTGCCACGCTCGAACGCCTGCGCGAGCAACTGGCCCGCCTGGGCTGAAAACCCGCCACGCACCACCGTTCCACCCTTGCCTGAGGCCGCCATGAACCCATCGACCAATGCCCCCGTTCGCAAAGCCGTGTTCCCCGTGGCGGGCCTGGGCACGCGCTTTCTGCCCGCCACCAAGGCGTCCCCGAAAGAGATGCTGCCGGTGGTGGACAAGCCGCTGATCCAGTACGCCGTCGAAGAGGCCTACGCCGCCGGCATCCGCCACATGATCTTTGTCACGGGCCGCAGCAAGCGCGCCATCGAAGACCATTTCGACACCGCCTACGAACTCGAAAACGAACTCGAGGCGGCCGGCAAGAATGCGCTGTTGGAACTGGTGCGCTCGGTGCAACCGAGCGACATGGACTGCGCCTTCGTGCGCCAGCCGCGCTCGCTGGGCCTGGGCCACGCCGTGCTGTGCGCCGAGCCACTGGTGGGCAACGAGCCCTTCGCCGTGCTGCTGGCCGACGACCTGATGGTGGGCCCGCCCGACGGCGAGCCCGTGCTGGCGCAAATGGTGCAGGCGTTTCGCCAGCAGGGCCGCTCGATGCTGGCCGTGCAGGAGGTGCCGGCCGACCAGGTCAACCGCTACGGCATCGTGGCCGGCGAACCGGCGGGCGGCCCGCTGATGCGCCTCCAGCGCATCATCGAAAAGCCCTCCCCCGAAAGCGCCCCCTCGCGCATGGGCGTGGCCGGGCGCTACATCCTCACGCCGGCCATTTTTAGCGAAATCCGCAACCAGCCCAAGGGCGCAGGTGGCGAAATCCAGCTCACCGACGCCATCGCCCGCCTGATGGCGCACGAGGCCGTGTACGCCTTCCAGTACGCGGGCAAGCGCTACGACTGCGGCAGCAAGGAAGGCTTTCTCGAAGCCACCGTGGAACTGGCGCTGCAGCACCCCGAGGTGGGATCGGCATTCCGGGCGTACCTGCAAACGCTGGCGCTGTGAGCGCAGGGCTGCGGCTCCCGCCGCAGGCGCAGCGTGGGCAACGCATGAAACGCTCACCCTTCAATAGCTGACAGCGCTTGACAGATAAGCGTTTGAGGCCGATTTGACCTGAATTCCCGCGCCCTGGAAGAGCCAGCATGGGCGGGGGCAGCCTGCGCACGGCAGGCGTGCTCGGCCTGCGGCCCTCCGGCTTCGTCTGTCGCCCGCTCAGCGCCGGCGCAGCACGTGGATGAATTCGCCGCCCTGCGTCTGCTGCTCGACCAGCTCGTTGCCGGTCTGCTTGGCAAACGCCTGGAAATCGCGCAGCGAACCGCCGTCGGTGGACAGCACCTTGAGCAGCTGGCCACTGGCCATGTCGGCCAGCGCCTTCTTGGCCTTCAGGATGGGCAGCGGGCAGTTGAGCCCGCGGGTGTCGATTTCCTTGTGGATTTCCATGGTCTTTCAGTCCTTTGGCGGCAGGCCCAGTCCGCGGCGCCGCTCTGCATTTTCTTCTTCGGTGAAAAACACCGGCTCGTGGCCGCGCGTGCGCAGCCAGTCGGCCAGCGCATAGCCGGTGCCGGCAGGCCAGCAGCGCAGGTCCGGCAAGTCGTAGAGCCGGTAGTCCAGCAGCTCGGGCGAGAGCTGGACCTGGCCCTCGGCCACCACGTGGTAGGCGATGATGACCTGGTTCATGCGCAGGAACTCATAGGCGCCGACCAGCGTGGCCGAGCGCACATCGAGGTTGGTCTCTTCCTTGACCTCGCGCGCGATGCCGTCCTGCGGCGACTCGCCCGCTTCCATGAAGCCCGTGATCAGCGCAAACATCTTGGCGGGCCAGGCCGCATTGCGCGCCAGCAGCACCTGGCCATTGACTTCGACGATCGCCGCCAGCACCGGCGTCGGGTTGCTCCAGTGCGTCCAGCCGCAGGCCGGGCAGCGCAGCCGCTCGACGTCGCCGCCGTCCTCGGCCTGGCGGATCCGCGCCAGCGGCGTGGCGCAGTGCGTGCAAAAGCGGGTTTCGTGCTGCATGAAGTCTTCTTTTGATAGCTGCCAGCGCTTACCCCATAAGCGCTGAAGGCCGACTTGCCCCAAATTCCTGCATCCCATTGTTCCACCCAGCGTGAACGCCAAGGACGGCCTCAGACAGTGCAGTAGCGCGGCATTCAAACACAGCGCACGGGGGATGTCGCAATGGAATCAGGCCGGAAACACGCCCGTGGACAGGTAGCGGTCGCCCCGGTCGCAAACCACGAACACGATGGTCGCGTCGTGCTCGCGCGCGGCGATCTGCTGCGCCACCCAGCAGGCGCCGGCGGCCGAGATGCCGGCAAAAATCCCCTCTTCGCGCGCCAGGCGCCGGCACATGTCCTCGGCGTCGTCTTGGCTGACCAGCACCAGCTCGTCGACCGCGCGCGGATCGTAGATGGCCGGCATGTACGCCTCGGGCCACTTGCGGATGCCCGGAATGCGCGAGCCCTCTTGCGGCTGCGCGCCGATGATCAGCACGTTCGGGTTCTTTTCCTTCAGATAGCGCGACACGCCGGTGATCGTGCCCGTGGTGCCCATGGCCGAGACAAAGTGCGTGATGCGCCCGCCCGTCTGCTCCCACAGCTCGGGGCCCGTGGTCTCGTAGTGGATGCGCGGGTTGTCGGCATTGGCAAACTGGTCGAGCACCCGGCCCTTGCCCTGCTTTTGCATGCTTTCGGCCAGATCGCGCGCGTATTCCATGCCGCCACTCTTGGGCGTGAGCAGCAACTCGGCGCCAAAGGCCTTCATGGTCTGCGCGCGCTCGACGGACAAGTCCTCGGGCATCACCAGCACCATGCGGTAGCCCTTGATGGCCGCCGCCATGGCCAGTGCAATGCCGGTATTGCCCGAAGTCGCCTCGATCAGCGTATCGCCAGGGCGGATCTCGCCGCGCTCCTCGGCGCGCTGGATCATGGCCAGCGCCGGCCTGTCCTTCACCGAGCCCGCCGGGTTGTTGCCTTCGAGCTTGCCCAGCACCACATTGCCGCGCGCCGCGTTGTCCTGCGCACCGATGCGCTGCAGGGCCACCAGGGGCGTGTGGCCAATTGCATCTTCGATCGTCGGGTATTTCATCCGCCCTACTGTGCCATAATTTGCGACTCCACAAATTGCAGCCCGGGTGGTGAAATTGGTAGACGCAGGGGACTCAAAATCCCCCTCCGAAAGGAGTGCCGGTTCGATTCCGGCCCCGGGCACCATCTGATGGTTTCAGACAGCATCAGAAACCGAAAAACCCGCTACATCTCATAGGTGTAGCGGGTTTTTCTTTGCCTCACGACCCCTCACTGAGTACCATGACATACCAACATTTTGTTGGTACTTATGCAGGTATCTGGAAATACCAACGCCAGAGATACCAACAAAGGAGGCACCTCGATGGCACTGACAGACACCTTCGTGAAGAACGTCAAACCCACCGGGTCTGCGACGGGTGAAAAGCACACTGACGGGCAAGGGCTGTACCTTCACGTCAAGGGCGTCGGCAAATACTGGCGTATGAGCTACCGCTTCACAGGAAAGCAAAAAACGCTGGCGCTGGGCGTGTACCCGGCGGTGTCGCTGGCCAAAGCCCGGGCGCGACGTGACAAGGCCCGTGAGTTGCTGGCGGACGGGATCGACCCCAGCACCGCCAAGCGCGAGGAAAAGCGGGCCAAAGCCGACGCGGCCGCGCACACCTTTGAGCTTGTGGCGCGAGACTGGCTCGCCAAGACAGCGGCAGAGCGTGCGGCCACCACGCAGAACAAAATCACTTCGTGGCTGGAGAAGGACGTGATCCCTTTCATTGGCTCTTTGCCCATGTCGGCCATCGGACCACGGGACGTACTGGCAGCGCTGCGCAAGATGGAAGCGCGCGGAGCGCTCGACAGCGTGCACCGGGTCAAGCAAGTGACAGGGCAGGTATTTCGCTATGCAGTAGCTATCGGCGCAGCCGAGCGTGACGTGACCCAAGACCTCAAGGGTTCGCTGGCCAAAGCCGCTCCAAGCCACTTTGCAGCCATCACCGAGCCAAAGCCGTTGGGCGACTTGATGCGCTCCATCTTCGCCTACGGCGGTCACCCCAATGTCGTGGCAGCACTGCGACTCACTCCGCTGGTGTTTGTACGCCCCGGAGAACTGCGCACCATGGAATGGGCCGAGATTGACCTGGAGGCGGCAGAGTGGCGCATCCCTGGCGCCAAGATGAAGATGAAGGCAGACCACATCGTGCCCTTGTCCACCCAGGCGCTGGCGCTACTGCGCTGTATGCACCCGGCCACCGGCCACGGCAAGTTTGTTTTTCCCAGCCTGCGTACCGGCGAGCGACCCATGAGCGAGAACACCATCAATGCTGCCCTGCGCGGCATGGGTTACGCCAAAGAGGTACACAGCGCTCACGGCTTCCGGGCCACGGCGCGCACCATCATGGATGAGGTGCTCGGGGAACGGGTGGACCTGATAGAGCACCAACTGGCACACGCAGTGAAGGACGTGAACGGACGGGCCTACAACCGCACGGCGCACCTACCGGCACGGCGGGAAATGATGCAACGCTGGGCGGACTACCTGGACAAACTGCGGATGGGCGCGGACTTGATCCAGTTGAAGACGGCGTAAACAAGCAGGCAGCTTCCCACCTGCGCCTATTCATCGACTGATCCCCGCTATCGACCCTCCAATTTGACAGCACCTCTATGTTTCAGATAACAAATCAGGACGCGTATGCAAGAAATATTGGACCGCTTGAAAGTTTATTTAGAAGAGCAGAAAAATAAAATGAAAGCAAGTGGATTTGAAAATGATCCGCGCGTTTTTGCAAAAGCAGAGGAGCTGCGCGATTGGATGGATTTTGATGCAGCGATAAATACATTAGCCGTCTACATGGTGCAATCAGATGATGACGCTCAGACAATAGACCTCTTGCACAAGACCGCCGTGCAGCTTGTAACCGCAGCAAAAGCGGCGACGGCGGAATCTCTTGATCACATGGACAATTTACATAAGGCGGCGATAATCGGACAGGCGATGTCCAGCGAAAATATCAAATCTAAAATCACCGCATCAAATCGAGGAAAAGCCGCAGCAAATGCGCTGCACGCGAGGCCTGGCGGCAGCCGTGAAAAGCAAGAACAAATTCGTGCGATGTGGGCAACAGGAAAATACGAAAGTCGTGATATGTGCGCTGAACAGGAGTGCGCAGCTCTAGACATGGGATTTGGAACAGCGAGACGAGCATTGAGAAAAACGCCCGAACCGATTCGATAGACGCTGCGCTGCATTGACTAAGCATTGCGCCGCTCAGGCTAATCGTAGCACCGCACGGAGGATTATCTCCACGTAGATTGGAAAAGATATTGAAGGCTCCACTCACAAGGACGCCCTCAATGTCACCCCAAACCACCCCGCCCCGCACGGCTATCGCCCAGGCCATTCCCAGCGCCAACAACGCTACTACCGCATCGGCCACCATCACCCCATCGGTATTCGATCATCTGCCTGACAGTGCCCTGCTGCGCGAGGCAGACCTGGTGCGCAGCCCCAAGCGGCCACACGCCACGCCGCCATTGCCGTTCAGCGCCCCGACGCTTTGGCGCATGGCCAAGGCGGGCACCTTCCCCAAGCCCATCAAATTGTCTCAGCGTGTGACTGCCTGGAAAGTTGGCGACGTTCGTGCCTGGATCGCGGCGCAGACCAACGCCACGATTTAAGGAGCTGACGATGCAAACGAAGTCCACGCTCCACCATAAGCAGCCGCCGCCCCTGGAGCTCATTACCAACCAAACCGAAGCTCGAATCGACAGCCGCCTGTTGGCAGAGCACCTCGGAACCCAGCACGAGAGTCTGTTTAAACTGGTTAGCACCCATCAAGCGGACTTTGAAGAGTTGGAGAAGGTTCGATTTGAAATCGGACCTTCTCCGGACAGGCGTACCGGGCAGTCGATGAAATTCGCTCTGCTCAATGAGGATCAGGCCTACCTGCTGTTGACCTACAGCCGCAATACCGTCCGTGTAAGGGAGCTGAAGGTACGCCTCGTCAAGGCGTTCCGCGATGCGCGCATGGCGGCCGAAATACGCAAAGTTGAGTACCTTCCGACCTACCGCCGTTTGCACAATGAGGTCCACGCTCTGGCATCTGGGTCTCCCAATGAGCACGTCGTGCACACCAACATCAACAAGTTGGTGAACAAGGTGGCCGGCGTAGAGGCCGGACAGCGCGCTACGGCTCCTCTCGCCCAGCAGTCGATGCTGACTGTTGCCCAAGCTCTGGCGGCAAGCGCTCTTCAAGGCGCCTCGGATCACTATGAAGGCTATCAGCGGGTCAAGCGAGCGCTCCAGGCACTTGAAGCCGCCGTGTCCCATCCGCTGCACCTTGCAGCCGACAAAAATGGCTAACGGACGCAACAACACCCGCAAGAAGGGCTCTGGGCGCGATCCTGGCGGCTTTGTTGCCATGCCTTGGTCCGTTCTTGATTGCCCCGCATTCTTGGGCCTGAGCCATCCAGCGCGCTCTTTGCTTTTTGAATTGGCGCGTCAGTTCGTGTTCGACAACAACGGGCGCCTGCTGGCGTCTGCCGCATATCTGAGCAAACGCGGCTGGAAGAGCTCTGACGTAATAACCCGAGCCAAGCGCGAGTTGATTGAGGCCGGGTTCATCCACGAGACGGTCAAAGGGCACCGCCCCAACAGAGCAAGCTGGTACGCCTTGACGTGGCAAACGCTCGACCGGCTGCCCGGTTATGACGCGGGCGCGACCGAGACGTTCCAGCGCGGCGCATACCAGCAGAATCAACCGCTGAAAAACACGGGGCTTACACCGGCTCACGGTACAGACAAACGCACTACTGCACCGCCTCGCGGTGTAGCAGATGTGTCGGCTACACCGTCTCACGGTGCAGTAGGAGGGACGAACATCGCCTCGCCTGCACCGTCTCGCGGAAACCATCTAGAGATGCCATCTGCAGGAAAGCAACTGCATCACTGAGACATGAGGGAAGCAATCACGTGACCACGACACCCCCCGAAACGACTTGGAAAATAACGGCTGCAACATTGAGCTCTAAAGGCCACACCACCCTCGACGCAAGTCCTAACCAAAACCAAAACGCCAGGCACATTTGAGGGTTAGTTTTCAGAACAATACGCGCACGCGCGCGAGCACAGATGCGTCATCGGGTCCATCCGATGGCCGCCCTCATCCCAAAATGGCATGCAGCTACCGTTCTCGTGTCCGAAGCGAATCACACCGCAAGCAACCTACTGAACATGCGTCCACAGGTTGCCAATGACTGGTTACCAATGCGGTTGCCACGGAAACTGCACTTTTCCTGCGGAAAAGCGTCAACTCTTCAGACGCAGGAATCCAACTCGGTATCCATCAAAGCCAAGATTTACCGAGGTCCCCGCACAACGCCAAAACCTGAGAAAACCTGACATTTGTAAAACTGCATCGGCAGGCGTAGCGTGAATCAAACTCACATCTCATACCGCATCGGGGCGCGCTCTTTCTCCTCGACCAACCGGGCAATCAATCGTCCAGTCGTACCGAAGTCTTGGGGTCGATCGCCTGCAGCAAGGCACGGACCTCATCAAAGCGGCCCTGGGCGCGGTAGAGCTCGGCCAGTTCCATCGTGAGTCCATGCGGGCCCTGATTGCTGGAAGAGCTCGCACAAGCGCTCCATGTTCTCCAGTTGCTCAGGAATGTGCTCGTGCAGAGGATAGATGAAGGGGCGGCCCTCGGGCCTGCTACAGCTGGGCCCAGGGCGCCTGAGCAGGCGGTGCCACCAGGTACGCTGATCCGGGTTCTGCACGAGCCATAGAGGCCCTGCGCAAACTCTACTTGCCGGGCTGATCGACAGGCTCTGTCGCAGGCGTTGCGGCCTGGAGCGCAGTAACGAGGTCCAGCTGCGCCAATAAACCCTGTCCACCCTGCCACATGGCCCGGCGCCACGGCGAATCGTGCTGGAGAGGCGGGTCCACCAAATCGGTGGGATGCCAACTGCCCCGCGTGCGCTGCAGCAGCTCCGGTACCAGCGCTTGGCCCTTTTGCAGGCGCATCAAGTCACGCGCCCTCAGCTCCTTGCCCACCACCAACACCCGGCCTGCTGCGCCACATGCACCACAGCGGCCAGGTTTTCCACACAGTGGGCATGGCCCATGGTCCATCCATCGGCCCACAGCCTGTAGCGCGACCACTCCATGCCGCCCAGCCCTTCGGTGGTTTCTTCATAAACCAGGCACAGTGGACCATCCGCACCGGCCCTACCGGGGTGCCGTGGGCTTTCCAGACGGACAAATAGCGTTGCACCTCCGGCGCTTCCCTCTTGCGCGCCTGCAGCCAAGGGCCGTATCGGGCGGGGTGCTTGTAATGGTCCACCACCATGTGCGGCGGTGCATCCTCCCTGCCGTCGAGCCAATCCCTGCGCAAATTCAAATACCCTGCCGCCCAATCCAGCAAGGCCGGGGTCAGCTTGGGCTTGAGTTGCTCGGGCGACGAGCAATCGGCCATGCCCAGTTCAGGCTTGGCCTGGGCGATAGCGGTCGGCACCAGTCGAATGATCTGCTGCCGAGCCACGCCATGCGCCTCGAAGGCACGGATCAGGCGCTGAGCCGACAGCCGGGCCGGGTCGCGCCACCAGTCCCAGCCCTTGCTGAGCACACCCCACAGGCCCGTGGCTTCGCCTATCCAAGACATGGTCAGGCCACCTCTTGCACCAGCGCCTCGGCCAGACGGGCCTCCACGGACTGGCGCTCGGCCAGGCGCTGGCGCAGGTCGGCGCACAGGAATGCGCTCGCCATCGCGGTTGATTGATACATCGCCAAATCGCCCCCCACTCCCCCCTGTAGCAACTCAAACGCCTTTTCCTCCTCCCCAATCTCCACCAGCGGCTTGTCCCGCTTGATCTTCCCCTCGGCAATTAGCCGGCCG
>NZ_MWOM01000010.1:0-2292 GCF_012931925.1 Acidovorax sp. SRB_24 | reverse complement strand
TCAGGATGAGTTCGCGCAGGCACGCTCGAGCGCGAGCTGGGCGAGGCGCATGTGATCGTCGATTCACCCGAGGTCGATATGGCCAACCGCGTGCCCGCCGTCTGGGACATCACGAGCACGCGCCTGGCGATCCTGCGCTTGCACGGGCGCAACCGCGAAAAGTGGAATGTGAAGGGGCCTGCGGCCTCGGACCGCTTCAATTACGACTACTCGACAGAGGAGCTGCAAGGGTTCGCGTCGGACGCCTGGCGCATTGCGCGCCGCGTCGAGATGATGCAGATCGTTTTCAACAACAACTACGAAGACCAAGGCCAGCGCAACGCGGCTGAGCTGATGGCGCTGCTGTGATTCGTGCGGGCGAGGGCGCTGCTGCGGTTGGCGCCGGTAGGGTGTTTGAGGACGGTCCTATGCGCGCAGTCACAAGGCCGACTTCTCTTCAGCGCTGCGCTTGGCATTGACTTGGCTCGCAGTCTCCGCCAGCAAGGCTGCGTGGCCCTTGTCAGTGATGGCATGCACTCTCGCGTGACCACCTTCTTGGTCTGGAATCTGTGCCTCGACCATGCCGGCGGCTCTCAAAACCCGCAACAGATCAATTTTTGCTTGGTCAGTGACGTCAAGGGGGAGCGGCGCATCCGAGGCCAGTTGTTGCAGGTACTCGATTACCATGGATGGCTCCTGTTTGGGCGGGATTTATTCTGGTGCGGACCCCAAGGGATTCCAATAGCAAACTGGAGAAGTAGCCAACACCTGGGCCCTCAACAGTTGGACTGCTTGCAACTTGCAGGCACCGAATGTTGCACGCTTCTAAATTCAGGGGGCCACGAGCGCCTCTAACGCTTGCGAGTTGGCAAGGCTGAGCTAGGATCATCCTGTAACCAAAGAGAAATCACAGTGCTCACGTCTGTTTTCGCATGGTTTGTTACTCCACCGACGCGCCTCTTGGCATTAGGGCGCTGGGTCTCAGGTGTAGGGATGGCGCTGCTGGTCTTCGGCGTGAAATGACGGACGAGAATTAGCGAAGATCAATCAACTCGTATTTTTGACGACTGCACAACTTTCCTCCATTTGGCGACTTCTCCTTTAAAAAAGGCGTCAAACTCATCAGGCGTTGTCTGAACCGGCTCAGCGCCAAGTTGCAATAGTTTTTCACTTACGTGTGCATCCTTGACCGCTTCGCTCATCTCCACGTTCAGCCGCGAAATAATGTCTCGCGGAACGCCTTGGGGAGCGAACAACCCGAACCAGGCGGTCGCATCAAAACCCGTAACGCCACTTTCGTTCAATGTGGGGATTTCCGGGGCGACCAGAGAACGTTTGCGGGTGCTCACAGCCAGGGCCCTGAGTTTTCCAGCCTTCACCAGCGGCAGCGTCGTGATGATATTGTCGAAAGTCAATGACACCTGGTTACCCAGCACATCGTTCATCGCCGGAGCCGCACCCTTATATGGAATATGGGTCAGCGTAATGCCGGCGGTACTGGCCAGCAGCTCCGTGAAAAGATGCGAGCCGGAACCATTGCCCGCGGTGGCGTAGTTTATTTCTCCGGACCTCGCGCCCGCGGTAGCGCGGGCTGCATCAAGCAGGTCTTTGACCGTCATGTACGGTGATTTTGGATTGACCACCAGAAGGAATGGCGTCGATGAAATCATCCCGATCGCGCGCAAATCCTTGACGGGGTCATAGCTCATCTTGGGATAGAGGCTGGGGTTGACCGACAGCGAAATGGTCCCCAGCAGCAGCGTGTAGCCATCGGGTGCGGCCTTCGCCACCGCGTCGGCACCCAGGTTGCCTGCGCTGCCCGGGCGATTTTCAATCACGACGGGCTGGCCCAGACGCTCCGACAGCTTCTGCCCGACGATGCGCGCCGCCACATCCGAAGCGCCCCCTGCCGGGTAACCGACGATGATCTTGATTGGCTTGCTCGGCCAGGCCGATTGCGCCAGCGACGGCAAGGCCGCGCTGGCCAGGGCGGCGGTGGCGGCCTGCACCAGGGTGCGGCGGGAAAGGTCCATGCTCATGGGGATTGTCTCCGGTTTGTTTTTGGATTGAAAGTGGCTCAGACGCTTATCAGACAAGCGCTAACTGCTCTTTTATTTATAGCGCCTGAATGGATTTCAAAGCGCCTTGACCAGTTCCGGCACGGCCGCAAACAGGTCGGCTTCCAGGCCGTAGTCGGCCACGCTGAAGATCGGCGCCTCGGCGTCCTTGTTGATCGCCACGATCACCTTGGAGTCCTTCATGCCCGCCAGGTGCTGGATCGCCCCCGAGATGCCCACGGCCACGTACAGCTCG
>NZ_MWOM01000023.1:16779-60144 GCF_012931925.1 Acidovorax sp. SRB_24 | reverse complement strand
ATCTTGTAGCCGTCGGGGTCGGTCACAAAGGCGATCACCGTGCTGCCGCCCTTGACCGGCCCGGCCTCGCGCGTGACGTTGCCGCCGGCGGCCTTGATCTTCTCGCAGGCCGTGTACGCGTCGGGCACGCCCAGGGCGATGTGGCCGTAGGCGTTGCCGTGGTCGTAGCTCTCGGTGCCCCAGTTATAGGTCAGTTCGATCTCGGCCTGGCCGGGGTTGCCACCGTCAAAGCCCAAAAACGCGAGCGAGTACTTGTACTCGGGGTTCTCCGACTGGCGCAGCAGCTGCATGCCCAGCACCTGGGTATAGAAATCGATCGAGCGTTGCAGGTTGCCGACGCGCAGCATGGTGTGAAGGAATTTCATGGCCTCGATTGTGCCGGCAGATCGAAGACCAGGCATGTGGTGGTGGCGTGGGCGTACAGCATGCCGTCGGGGCCGACCAGGCGCGCCTCGGCCGTGGCCAGCTGGCGCCCGCAGTGGGCCACGCGGCCCTCGGCGCGCACGCGCTGCACCTGGGGCGTGAGCGCCTTGACCAGGTTCACACCGAGTTCGGCCGTGGTGTAGCCGCGGCCCGCTGGCATGCAGGTGTGCACGGCGCAACCCAGGGCGGAGTCGAGCAGGGTGGCAAACCAGCTGCCATGCACCGTTCCCATGGGGTTGAGGTGCGCGGCGCCGGGCGTGCCCTGGAAGATGGCGCGGCCGTGTTCCACCTCCACGATCAGAAAGTCCAGTGTCTGGGCAATGGCGGCATAGGGCAGTTCGCCGCGCAGCATCGCCTGCATTTGCTCCAGGCCGCTCATGTGGGCAATCTGCTCGCGCCGGGCAACGCCTGGACCCGGGCCCAGGTCCAGGCGCGCGAGGATTTCGCGCTCCTGCGCGAGCCAATCTTTGAGGTGGTTGTGCTGGGTCATGGGGTTCCTGTGCTGGGGTTGGGGGTTGCATTTAATATTGCATATGCAAGTATTGCAGATACAATCAAATCCATGCAAGCCGATGCTCCCATACCCGCCACCGATCGTTCCGCCTCCCCGCCGATGCCGCAGGGCTGCACCAACTTCAAGCTGCGCCAGCTGATGCGCCGGGTGGCGCAACACTACGACGCCGAGATGGCGCAGTGCGGGCTTAAGACCACGCAGTACTCGCTGCTGTCGCACGTGCTCAAGCTCGGGCCCATCCGGCCCAGCGACCTGGCGGCAGCGATGAAGATGGACGCTTCCACGCTCACGCGCAACCTGCGTCCCCTGGTGGAGGCGGGTTGGGTGGTGCTGGAGGCCGGCGCCGATGCGCGCAGCCGCCTCGTGCACATCACCGATGCGGGCAGCGACAAGCGCGCCGAGGCCCAGCGCTGCTGGAAGGTGGCACAACGGGCGCTGAACGACACCCTGGGTGTGGAACGCGTGGCGGCGCTGCATGCGCTGGCCGATGAGTCCCTGGCGCTGCTGGCGCCCACAGCGGAGCAGGAACATGGCGAAGACTGAGCGTGTGGGCGGGGCCGCGAGGTCCTGGGCCGTCTGGCTTGTGCTGCTGGCGGCGGCCGGCGCGTTTGCGCTCACCATGGGCGTGCGGCAGACCATGGGCTTGTTCCTGTCGGCGTTGAACACCTCGACCGGGCTGGGCGTGGGCAGCATCAGCCTGGCCTTTGCGCTGGGCCAGCTTTGGTGGGGGTTGACGCAGCCTTTTGCCGGCGCGGTGGCCGACCGCATCGGCACTGGGCGCGTGATCCTCCTGGGCGTGGTGCTGGTGGCAGTGGGCACGTTCATCACACCGCTGATGACCACGACGGCGGGCCTCGTCCTTGCCATTGGCATCCTGGCCGCCGGGGGCGCGGGCATGGCAGGGCCGTCGGTGCTCATGGCGGCCAGCGCGCGGCTAGTGCCACCGCACAAGCGCGGCCTGGCCACCGGCATCGTCAATGCGGGCGGCTCCTTCGGCCAGTTTGCAATGGCGCCCATCGCCATCGGCCTGACGGCAGCCGTGGGCTGGGCCAGCGCAATGCAGTGGCTGGGCGTGCTCGTGCTTCTGGCGCTGCCGGCGGTTTTCATACTGCGCGGCAATGCAAATGCGCTGGCGGCTCAGGCTGCAGCCGCCTCGGGGCAGAAGGCGCTGAGCGCCCGACAGGCCATTGCCCATGCGCTGGCCACGCCCAGCTACCGCTATCTGGCGGCGGGTTTTCTGGTGTGCGGCTTCCATGTGGCGTTTCTGGCCACGCACCTGCCGGGGGTGATTGCCGCCTGCGGGCTGGCACCCGAATTCGGCGGGTGGTCGCTGGCGCTGATCGGGCTGTTCAATATCGTCGGCAGCCTGGCCATGGGCTGGGCGGTGGGGCGCTGGCGCATGAAATCCCTGCTGTCGCTGCTGTACGCCACGCGCGCCATCGCCGTGCTGGCGTTTCTGCTCGCGCCCAAGACCGGGCCGGTGGTGCTGGTGTTTGCCGCCGTGATGGGCGTGACCTTCCTGTCCACCGTGCCGCCAACGGTGGGCCTGGTCGCCAAGATGTTTGGCACGGCCAACATGGCCATGCTGTTTGGCATCGTGATGCTGGCCCACCAGGTGGGAGGATTTTTTGGCGCTTACCTGGGCGGCAGCGTGTTCCAAGCCACGGGCAGCTACGACTGGGTCTGGTACATCGACATCGTGCTGGCCTTGGGCGCGGCGTTGGTCAACCTGCCGATCCGCGAAGCCCGCCTGGCGCGCCCCGCGCCTGCCGGGGCCTGAGCAAGGCGCTGCACCCATTTCGTCCTCCGTCCTTGTTGAAAGCGCTATTGCCATGACAGACCCGCTTGCTTCGCCCGCGCCCGCAGCATCCCGCCCACAGCAAAAGCCCGTCTACCTCGACGACCTCACCGTGGGCGACCAGTTCAAAAGTGGCGAACATGCCATGGACGCAGAACAGATCAAGGCCTTTGCCGCGCAGTTCGACCCGCAACCGTTCCACCTGGACGATGCGGCCGCGCGGGCCACGCTGTTTGGCGGCCTGGCCGCCAGCGGCTGGCACACGGCGGCCGTGACCATGCGCCTGCAGGTGACCAGCGGCCTGCCAATTGCGGGCGGCATCATCGGCGCGGGCGGCGAACTGAGCTGGCCCCAGGCCACACGCCCTACCGACGTACTGCATGTGGTGAGCGAGGTGGTGCAGATCCAGCCCTCCCGTTCCAAGCCGGACCGCGGCATGGTCACCGTGCGCAGCGAGACCCGTAACCAGCACGGCGAGGTGTTGCAGATATCCACCGTGCGCATCGTGGTCCCGCGCAAACCCCAGGGCACTGCCGCATGAGCACCGCACTCAACCCGCGCACCCGCATGCTGCTGGAGGCGCCGATTGCACCCACGCTGCTGCGGCTGGCCGCGCCCAATGTGCTCGTCATGCTGGCGCAGGCCGGGGTGGGTCTGATCGAGACCTACTTCGTCGGCAAGCTCGGCACCGATGCGCTGGCGGGCATGGCCCTGGTCTTTCCGGTCGTGATGCTGATGCAGATGACCTCGGCCGGCGCCATGGGCGGCGGCATTGCGTCCGCCATTGCGCGTGCCCTGGGCGCACGGCGGCGCGACGATGCCGATGCGCTGGTGCTGCACGCGCTGGCCATTGCGGCGGTGTTCGCGCTCGTTTTCACGGTGGCCGTGGTGGGGGGAGGGCGCTGGCTCTACACCCGCATGGGCGGCACGGGCGGGGCGCTCGATGCCGCGCTGGTCTATTCCAACTGGGTGTTTGCGGGCGCCTTTCTGGTCTGGCTGTTCAACACGCTCTCCGCCGTGATCCGGGGCACGGGCAATATGGCGGTGCCGGCCTATGTCACGGTGCTGGGTGCGTTCGTGCTGGTGCCGCTGTCGCCCCTGCTGATCTTTGGCTGGGGCCCGTTGCCTGGCCTGGGCATTGCGGGCGGCGCGATCGCGCTGATGGCGTATTACTTCCTTGGCAGCCTGGTGCTGGCGGGCTACCTGTGGTCTCCGCGCAGCCTGCTGCGGCCGTCGTTTGCGCAGATCCGCTTTCGCTGGGCTTTGTTCAAGGACATTCTGCGGGTCGGGCTGGTGGGCATGGTGTCCACGGTGGCCACCAATGTGACCATTGGCGTCACGACGGCCTTGGTGGGCGGCTTTGGCACGGCGGCCATTGCGGGCTATGGCACCGCATCGCGCCTTGAATACCTGCTGGTTCCGCTGGTGTTCGGCCTGGGCGCACCGCTGGTCGCGATGGTCGGCACCTGCATTGGCGCCGCCCAGCGCGAGCGCGCCCTGCGCGCCACCTGGATCGGCGCAGCCATGGCGTTCGCGATGGCGCAAGCCATCGGCCTGGGGGCCGCGGCTTTCCCGAATGCCTGGTTGTCGCTGTTCAACAGCGATCCGGCCATGCTCGAAGCCGGTGGCCAATACCTGCGCACGGTCGGGCCGACGTACGGCTTCTTCGGCCTGGGCCTGGTGCTGTACTTTGCCTCGCAAGGGGCAGGGCGCCTGCTCTGGCCCGTGCTGGGCAACACCGTGCGCCTGGCCGTGGCCGTGACCGGCGGGTGGCTGGCCCTGGGTTGGGGAGGGGGCTTGGCCGGAGTGTTTGCCGCGCAGGCTGTGGCGCTGGTGCTCTACGGGTTGGTCAATGCCTGGGCCATTGCGGGCGGCGCCTGGTTCGGCCCCGTGGGATGGCCGCGCAGCATGGCAGGCTTGCTCAAGCGTGCGCCGCAGCCATGATGGATTTTAAGAGCCAAAAGACGCTCTAGCGCCTATCCACCAAGCGCCAGAAGCTATCAATTCAATAGCTTGCGTTGGCTCAAACGGGTACGGTGTAGTTCAACGCCATGCGCCCGCCATCCACCGTGACGATCTCGCCGGTCACGTAGCTGGCGGCATCGCTGGCCAGCCAGGCCACCACATCGGCAATCTCGGCCGGTTCGCCTAGCCGTTTCATCGGCGTGCGGCTGAGGATCTTGTTTTTGGCGTCGTCGCTGGTCAGCACGGCCTTGGCAGCGAGTTCGGTGGCAATGGTGCCAGGCGCCACCGCATTCACGCGGATGTTCTTGTCGGCCAACGCCAATGCCATGGCGCGGGTGAGCTGGTTGACGCCGCCTTTGCTCACGTTGTAGCTGGCGATAGTAGGGATGGCCAGCACGCCATTGACGGAACTCATGTTGACGATGGCGCCCCCACCGGCCGCCGCCATGGCCCGCGCCACAGCCTGGCCCACAAGGAAGGCTCCCTTGAGATTGACGCGCAGCACGGCGTCAAAGTCCGCCTCGGTGACATCGAGAAAATCGGCCGCGCGGAAGATTCCTGCATTGTTCACCAGCACATCGATGCGCCCATAGGCTGCAAGGGTTTGGACCACCAGCGCATCCACTTGCGCCTTGTCGCCCACATCGCAGCGGACATACAGCGCACCCAGCTCCTGCGCGAGCGCCAGGCCGCGCACGCCGTCCACGTCGGCAATCACTAGCTTCGCGTCTTCAAGCGCAAACCGGCGCACGCAGGCCTCGCCAATGCCTTGCGCACCGCCTGTGATGATGCAAACGCGGCCCCCATGGCCAAAGTGGACGCTGGACGCTTGTGACAGTGCTGAAGGGGTAGTCATGCGCGCATGGTATCGCCAGTGTGGGCAATTTCTTCATTGCAGTGATGTTCGGAAGCTGCGCGCAGCCGGCAGTTCCAGACCCAGGTTGGCTAAAGCACTGCGCCAGCTGGACGCTCGCTCCGGGTCATGACGGCGCAGCCGCAGGCGTTGCTTCACTAGATACGATGTATAGGGCATTATCTTGACTCCGCCAGATAATAATCTTCATTCGCTTTTAAAAAAAGAGCGGCGTCAGGATTTAGTGCTGTCCACATAATCCACGCCCTGCAAAACACCCTGTTTATCAAGGCGCGAATACGATTCGTCGTTTGCAGCGGCAGCGCCTCGCGATGGACCGGGCGCAGGGGCGAGCGCAGCGGTCACCATGGGGGGCATACCCCCCATACCCCCAGCAGGGACGCGGGGACGGCGCAAAGGCCTGCTCTGGGCCAACCAGTAGCGATAGACCGCGTCAGGCGACGGAGGTGGGGGTGGCGTGCGTCGGCTCACGCTGCAGCCTTCAGGGCGACGCCAGCCAGGGCGGCGGACATGCCGAAGGTGGCGAGCCAGCGCTCGACAACGCGGGAATCCTCCGACGGATGGGCTTGTGCCACGCGATGGAGCAAAGCCGCGCCGGTCATGAGCTGCTGCAACAGCTGTGCATTCAGGCGAGCACCCGCAGTGGCCGCGATCGCCGCTTGCCATTCAGCCGCTGCTGCCGCTGTATCGATTCCCGTAGACTCTTGTTTAGCCATGGTCTCAGTTCCTTTTCAACTGGGTTGTGGTCAGGGGTGTCAGGCGGTTCAGACGCCTAGATGCCCCGCTTGGATAGCCCCGAAGGGCCAGGGAGGCCCCCAGCCGGGCCATATGGGCCAGCCAGGGGGGAACGGTGGAAGGGGGTAGGGCATCACCGCTTGCCCCCTTTCTTGAGCGCCTTCGAGGCCGCCCCGGCTTCGCGTTTGAGCCGGGCGTGGCGGGCCAGACGTGCACGCTCGGCCGAATCAGCCCCCTTTTGGTAGATCCGCTCTGCGGCCTTTTCCTCGGCAGCAGAGAGCATGCGCGAGTGCACCACGCCAGCGCCCTCGGTGACGTCGCTCCAGACGCGGGCGGCCAGATCCACCAGCAGCGACGAGGCCTGCGGCAAAGGCACGCCATCGGCCTCAGCGTTGCGGTACGAACGGGAGGCATCCCGCTGGTTGCTCGAGCGGCTCATGCGGCCCTCCGGGTGCTGCAATGGTTAGCGTCCGCTAACGAATAAGCCGTTTTTGCTACTGGTTTGATAGCGTAGAGCCCAGTGTTCGCGCCAAAAACGGTTTGCTGTGTCGGAAAGTGAACTATTAATAAATTAGGCACCGGCGCTTCGCGCCGGTCGCCCAAGGGCTCCCGGCCAGCTGCGCGGCCGGCCGCGGGCGCCACGCTGCGCATGGCGTCCGTGTCCCGCCGCTCAGCCACCAGTGCCATGAGGGCTTGTTCGAACTGGCCAGAGCGCTTAAACATGCTCCCAAAGCAATCAGCACGCCGCACAAGGAGCGACCACCAGGAGCTATCCGTGCCAACGAACGAGCGCCCCTCAGGCGACCAGAGCTTGCCGCCATGAAAACACCACCCAGCCCACGAAGGCCCAGGCAGGTCCATGCGGTTCAAGAGGCGCAGCAGCTTGTAGGCGGCAAACGGGATGTCATGCTTGCCGGACTGCCAGTTATGCAAAGTGCGCTCGGTGACGTGAAGAAGCTGCGCGCAGCCGGGCAGGTCCAGGCCCAGGCTGCGGTACATGGCCCGGAACCTTTGCGCAAGCTGAGCGCGGGTCTCCGGGTCATGGCGGCGCAGCCGCAGGCGTTGCTTCACTAGATACGATGTATATTATGTTAAATAAGAAATTTCATCCATGCACAAGCTGCCCGAATCGAGTGTCGCGATGTGATGCGATGTTCTGAGGCATTGCCCACCCTCTACCTCTTCTGACGTGCTCAGGGGCGACGTTTTACAAGTTTTCGACGTGGCGCAGGTGTTCGGTACAAGCGCCGCGGGGACGGTGCCTCTTTCGCTTTGAGCCCATCGCTCTGGAGCACAGCGAGAAGCCTTTGCCCATGCGCCAGTTCTCGCTGGGCGCTTGCGAGGTCCTGGTGCAACTGCTGAATTTTGTGTTCCTGCTCCAGCGCGTAGGCCTGGTGCGTGGACAGCGCGCTTTCCAGCTGCTGCTGTGCAACTGCCAGCTTGCGGCTTTCGTCCTGGGCCGACAACGTGGATTTGCGGGCTTCTTGCCGCGCGCGGTCTACCTCTTCGAGCCAGCGGCGCTCACTGGTGCGGTAGTGCGCTTCCTGCCGTGTGCGCTCGTCCAGTGCTTGGGCCTGGGCTGTGTCCAGGCGCGCTTGGAGTGCAGCGTATTGTTCTGCCTGCCGGGCTGCAGCCGAGCGTTGGGCAGAAATTTCAGCGTCGCGCAAGGCCAGGGCACGTTCGCCGGCTCTCCAGCGTTCATTGCTTTCGGCCAGTTGCTGTGAACACAGCTGCATGGCCGCCTCCGCGGCGTGCAGACGCTCATTCATCGCCAGTTCGCGCGCGTCCAGCTCTGCGCGGGCTGCCGCCAGCTGCTCGGCCGCTTCAGTGACAGCCGCTTGCTGCGCCTGCCAGGAGGCCGCGGCCCGGGTTTCAGCTTCACTGCAGGCAGCACTCCACAAGGCGGTGGCCGCCTGGGCCACCGCATGCGGCAAAGCACTCTCGACTCCTGCCCTACCGCCGCCCAGGCGCTGGCCGAGGTCCGAAAACCACTGCTCCAGCATCGGACTGACCGTGTTGGGAGAGCCCCGGCCTATGCGCTGGCGGATGCGCTCGATCGTGGGGCGCAGGCCATCGTGCAGCAGCGCATCTGCGGCCTCCGCAACATCTTCGTACTGGATTCCGCGTGAAATGCGGTGCTGCATGGCTTGACCTCTTTTAGAAAACGATAAGAGAGTTTTATCGTGATGTATTTTGCTATTATGTAATATATCTAACATCGTACATAACATTAAATATATTTTCAACGGTATCATGGGCCATGTTCACTCCGCTGCTCCAAAAAGTTCCTGCGTTGCTGCCTTCTGCGCTGAGTGACGTCACGCGCAATGCCGTACATGAGTTGATGCGCGAGGGAGAGTCGCTGAATACGCTGGCCAGCTACCGCGCCGCCCTGCGCTACTGGGCCGCCTGGTATGGGTTGAGATATGGCGTGCAGATCCAGCTGCCGCTGCCCACGGCCTGCGTACTGCAGTTTGTGGTGGACCACGCCCAGCGCGCCACGGCACAAGGCCTGGCATCCGAGCTCCCTGATTCGATTGACGACGCACTGGTCGCGGGCGGCTATAAAGGCAAGCCCGGGCCGATGGCACACAGCACGCTGGTGCACCGGATCGCGGTGATGTCCAAGGCCCACCAGTTGCGCGGCCTGTCCAATCCCTGCCACGACGTGCAGGTGCGTGAGCTGCTGTCGCGCACGCGCAAGGCCTACGCCAAGCGTGGCGCCCTGCCCCGCAAAAAAGCCGCCTTGACCAAAGACCCGCTGCAGGCCTTGCTCGAAACCTGTGACGACACCCTGCGTGGCAAGCGCGACCGCGCTTTGCTTCTTTTCGCCTGGGCCAGCGGTGGCAGGCGCCGCTCCGAGGTCGCCGGCGCCCAAATGGAGCAGTTGCGGCGCATCGGCCCCGCAGAATTTGTCTACACCCTCGCCCACTCCAAAACCAACCAGGCGGGGCGTGACCTGCCCGAAAACAACAAACCGGTTCTGGGGCCAGCCGGGGACGCATTGCAAGACTGGCTGCTCAGCAGCGGCATCGCGCAAGGCCCTATTTTTCGGCGCATCCTGAAAGGCGGGCACCTGGGCGGACCCATGTCGCCGGCCGCGGTGCGCACCATCGTGAAAGCACGTTGCGCTCTGGCGGGCGTGGAAGGTGATTTCTCTGCCCACTCGCTGCGCTCGGGTTTCGTCACCGAGGCAGGCCGGCAGAATGTTTCTTTGGCGGACACCATGGCCCTCACGGGGCACCACAGCATTCCCACGGTAATGGGCTACTTCCGGGCGGAGGCCACCATTTTGAACAAGGGCGCCCGTCTGCTGGACGGCTCAGAGTGAGCGAGCATGCCCTGCCATCGTGTCGCCATGGGAGCGGTGCCTGATGGCGCGGCGGCTGCGCAGGTTTTCCCTCTAGCCTGGAGCTGCTAGACCCACCCGCTTGTGGCGCGGATTTTTCACCTCGAATGGCCTGGCGCCTTACGGCACTCTGCGCGCATGCACTTCAGGTCCTGGCCGCACTGCTCCGGGCGCAAGCCCCGCGGCAGCCAGCCCTGCGCAGCAGGTGCTCAAACGGGCCCGTTTCCTTCGGACGCCACCGTCCGGTGGCTGCTCAACCCCAGTTTGCGCAACAACTGCACGTCGGCTTCGACGTCCGGGTTGCCCGTCACCAGCAGCTTGTCGCCGTAGAAGATGGAATTGGCGCCGGCCATGAAGCACAAGGCCTGCACGGCTTCGCCCAATTGCTGGCGGCCGGCCGACAGGCGCACACGCGCCGTCGGCATGGTGATGCGGGCCACTGCGATCACACGCACGAAGTCCAGCGGGTCCACCGGCTCGCTGTCGGCCAGTGGCGTGCCGGGCACGCGAACGAGGCTGTTGATGGGAACGGATTCCGGATAGGGACTGAGGTTGGCGAGTTGCGCAATCAATCCCGCCCGGTGCACCGGCGCCTCGCCCATGCCCACGATGCCGCCGCAGCACACGCTGATGCCCGCAGCGCGCACATTCTGCAGTGTGTCGAGGCGATCCTGGTAGGCGCGGGTGCTGACCACGTCGGTGTAGTACTCGGGTGCCGTGTCGAGGTTGTGGTTGTAGTAGTCCAGCCCTGCCCCTTTTAAGGCCTGGGCCTGGTGCGGCGCCAGCATGCCCAGCGTGGCACAGGTCTGCAAACCGAGGCCCTTCACGGCCGACACCAGCTCGGACATCTTTTCAATGTCGCGGTCCTTTGGGGCACGCCAGGCGGCGCCCATGCAAAAGCGGGTGGCACCGGCGTCTTTCGCGGCCTGCGCCGCACGCACCACCGCCTCCACGGCCATGAGCTTTTCGGCCTTCACGCCGGTATCGAAATCAGCGGCCTGCGGGCAGTAGCCACAGTTCTCTGGGCACCCCCCGGTCTTCACCGACAGCAAGGTGGCCAGCTCAATTTCGCCCGCGGGCCAGTGCGCACGGTGGACGCTCTGCGCCCGGAACAGCAACTCCATGAACGGCAGGTCCAGCAGTTCCTGCACTGCCTCCACCGACCAGGGGCCTTGCGCGGCGGCCGGCTCGGAGAGAGGGCGAAACAGGCGGACGGGGGACTGCTCTGGCGCAGGAATGCCTTGCGTCATGGCTTCGATCGATGGCATGGGAACCTCTGGTCTGTCAAAACAATGCCTCTATTGTGGGTCGGTTTGCTATCAAGAAAACGGGACGCCAAACCACCCGAGTCAAACGCAGCAAATTTTGAATGCGGATTCTTTCTCTGCAAATGAATGGTGATAGAAAATATTTGACGACCATAGGCAATCTTTAGCGACATTTAATTCCCCACCCGAAATGCTGCAGCATCAGACTCCATCTCACGTCAATATTCCGACTTCCCTGGGTTTATTTGGCGGCACTTAGCGTCTTTTGCCGAAAAATTCATCGAAAACGCAATGGTCGCCACAATTTCAGGGGAAAAGCCGGCATGACACGCTCAATAAATAGTCAGTAGAAGCGCGGCACTCCTGCCGGCAGCACAAAGAGGCCATACAGGTTTGGTAGGTTATGGCTTTGTCGCGGCACGGAACTAGAGGCTGCCACTCGACGGCCTACCGCACGCTGGCCGCATGGGCGGCTGCTTCGCACGTCTGCCAGCGGTGGCCTGCAGGTCTCGCTCAGCCAAGCGCCGCGATCACCTGCGGCGGGGCCTGTACCAGCTCGATCAGTACGCCTTCGCCCGCGATCGGGAAGGCCTCGTTGGCCTTGGGGTGCAAAAAAGTGATGTCATAGCCCGCGGCACCCTTGCGGATGCCGCCCGGCGCAAAGCGCACACCCTGGGCGGTGAGCCATTCCACGGCCTTGGGCAGATCGTCGATCCAAAGGCCCACATGGTTCAGCGGCGTGGCGTGCACGGCGGGCTTTTTTTCGGGGTCGATGGGTTGCATCAGATCCACTTCGACCTTGTACGGGCCCTGGCCGATCGCGCAGATGTCTTCGTCCACGTTCTCGCGCTCGCTCTGGAACGTGCCAGTGATTTCGAGACCCAGCATGTCCACCCACAGCGCCTGCAGGCGCTTCTTGTCAGGGCCGCCGATGGCGATCTGCTGGATGCCCAGCACTTTGAATGGCCGATTTTTCTTCACGATCTATCGCTTTCTTTGCGTTGACGACAGCCCGTATTGTGCTTTTTCTCCGCCAGCGGGGGCCGCGGTTTTGCCATCCCTGTGCCGTGCGAGGCGTCCCCCTGACCCGTTGGGTCAAGTCTTGAGAAATGACGCGACACCCGCCTTGAAGGCCGCGCTGCCATATACCGCTTCGACCAGGTCCTGGTCCGCCAGGCTCTGCTCCACCACGATGCGCCGGACGCTCTCCTTGACGGCTTGCTGCGTGACCCGCGACAAGCCCGCCAGCCGCAGCGCCAGCGCATGCGCCGAGGCCTCCAGCGCTTCTGGCGCGCAGGCACTGTAGACAAAGCCGCAGGCCGTCGCCTCTTGAACGTCCAGGTACTCGGCCAGCATCAGCATCCGCTTGACCCGGGGCGCGCCGAAAGCCGCCATCAGCCGGGCGATATTCCTGGACGACAGCGTGTTCGACAAGGTCTTCGCAATCGGGGCGCCAAAACGCGCGCCGTGGCTGCACACGCGAAAGTCGCACGCGGTGGCGATTGCCAGGCCGCCGCCCACCGCCCAGCCGTCGATGGCGGCAATGGTGGGCACGCGCACCCGCTCGATCGCGTCGATCACCGTCTCCACAAAGGCTTCGTACTGCACGCCTTCGCTTCCCTGGCTGAATTGCGCGAAATGCTCGATGTCGGTGCCCGAGATGAACGAGCGTCCGCCCGCGCCCCGAAAGACCAGGGCCTGGACCGCGGGGTTGGCCGCACACTCGTCCAACCACTGCAGCAGCCGCTCGTACATCGCCTGCGTCATGGCATTCTGGCGCTCGGGCCGCACGATCAGGATCTGGGCAATGCCTTCGGTGACCGACAGGCGCACGGTATCAGTCATGCCTTCAGTGCCTCCAGCTCGGCCAGGATTTCGCCGGTGTGCTCGCCCAGCAGCGGCGGGTGGCGCCGCACCTGCTGGGGCGTGCCCAGCATCTTGACTGGGAAGCCGATGTTCTTCACCTTGCCTTCGATCGGGTGGTCGATCTCCATGCACATGCGCCGGTGCGTTCCATGCTCGCCTTCGAAGGCTTCGGGGTAGGACAGGATGGGGCCCGCGGGAATGCCGGCTTCGAGCATGGTATCCACCCAGTCGGCGCTGTCTTTTTTCGCAAACTCCTGCTCGATTTCCTCGATCAGCGCTTCGCGGTTCTTCAGGCGCAGCGACACCGTTGCATAGCTCGGGTGTTGGAGCAGGTCCGGCCGCTCCAGCAAGGCGCACAGCTTGGCCCAGAGCTTCTGGTTGGTCGCGCCCATGACGAAGTAGCCATCGCGCGCCTTCACGGCCTGGTAGGGCGCGCTCATCTTGTTGCTGGTGCCCAGCGGTGCGGGCGGCACGCCCGTGCCCCAGTACTCGGACATGTCCCACACGGAAAACGCCATCGCCGAGTCAAACAGCGACGCATCAATGTGCTGGCCCTGGCCGGTTTTCTGGGCGCCGATGTAGGCGGACAGCAAACCATAGGTGGCGAACAGCGCGCAGCCAATGTCGGCCACCGGCACGCCGGCCTTGACGGGTTTCTCGCCCTTGTAGCCGGTCACGCTCATCACGCCGGACATGGCCTGCGCCATCAGGTCAAAACCGGGGCGGCTGGCCCAGGGGCCGCTTTGCCCAAAGCCCGAAATGCTGGCATAGACGATTTTCGGGTTGATCTTCTTGATGGTTTCGTAGTCGATGGCCAGGCGCTGAACCACGCCGGGGCGGTAGTTCTCGACGATCACATCGGCGGTCTTGGCCAGCTCGTAGAAGACCTGCTTGCCCTCGTTCGTCTTCAGGTCCACGGTCAGCGAACGCTTGTTACGGTTCATGTTGAGAAAGCCCATGCTGTCCGGGCCCTTCATCTTGAAGCCCATGGCCCCCCGCGTCTGGTCTCCCTCTGGCGGCTCCACCTTGATCACGTCGGCGCCCAGATCGGCCAGCAGCATGCAGGCGAAGGGCCCGGCCATGACCTGGCTGACGTCCAGCACCCGGATACCTTGCAGCGGCAAGGGCATTGGTGTGGCCCCCATCTCAGCTCTCCTCTGTGATCTTGGCGGCACGCACCACACCACCCCACTTCTTGTATTCAGCGGCCATGAACGCGGCAAACTTGTCGACCGAACCGCCTCCGTCTTCGACACCATAGCCGTCAAAGCGCGCAATGACGTCGGGCATGGCGAGCACCTTGTTGATGTCGGCATTGATCTGGCGGGCCACGTCCTTGGACATGTCCTTCGGGCCCACCACGCCATACCAGCTCGAGGCATCAAAGCCCTTGAAGCCCTGCTCATCCATGGTTGGCATGTCTGGAAAGCCCTTGGCGCGATTCACGCGGGTCTGCACTATGCCCGCCATCTTCTTGGCCTTGACTTGGGCGGTCGCGGCCGTCATGGTGTCGAAGCTGAAGTCGATCTGCCCGCCGATCAGGTCCGTTTGCATGGGACCAGACCCCTTGTAGGGAATGTGGATGCTTTGCACCCCGGCCGCCATGTTGAACATCTCGGCCGCCAAATGCTGCACCGAGCCCGTTCCCGAAGAACCAAAGCTGATTTTCCCGGGGTTTTTCTTGCACAGCTCCACCACGTCCTGGATCGACGCGTAATGGTTCTTGGCACTGGTCACCAGAATGTGCGGCGTCGCACCGATCATGGCAATCGGCGCAAAATCCTTGAGCGGATCGTAGGTGATGCTTTTGAAAATATGCGGTGCAATCCCGTGGGTATTCACGTGGGCCATCAGCAACGTGATGCCGTCCGTGAATTTGGTCTTGGCAAAATAATCGGCCGCCAATACACCCGTGGCGCCTGGCTTGTTTTCGACGATGACCGGGCGTCCCCACAATTCGGCGAGTTTCTGGCCCACGATGCGCGCAAACACATCGGTTCCGCCGCCAGGCGCCCAACCCACCAAAATCTTGACAGGGCCTTTGGGTAAATCGGCACCCAGGGCCCAGGGGGAAGCCAGCAGCGCGGCGCTGCCGGCCATAAATTCACGGCGTTTCATTTTTGTCTCCTTTGTGGTGGTTTCTCGCACGACTGTCGCCGACCCCCCGGGGTGCCGCAAGCATGTGGAACACATGCCTGATTTCGTATTCCGCGAAATCAAGAACGATGGGGCTTCAGTTTGCGGCCCCAAGGAGCTCTGCGACCACATTGCGCAGGGTCTGCTCCTGCGCCTGTCCTTCCACAAAGGACAGCACATACGAGCGGTGGTGCCAGTCACCGTCGATTTCTGCCGAGCCCAGCGCCTCTTCGGGGTGGAAGCTGCGCAGGATGTCGGGGGGCATCAGGCCAATGCCCAGGCCATGGCGCACGAGGGCCAGCATGGTGTCAAAACCGCTGACGGTGAAGTTGTTGCGAAACAGCCGGCCCCGGCTTCTGTGCGCCCGTTGCACGGCCGACAGAATGGCCGAGCCTTTGCCCAAACTCACAATGGGCCTGTTCAAAATGTCATCGATGCCGACGGGTTCCGCCGGGAACTGAAAATGCCTGCGGCTGTACACCAGCACCAACCTGTCGTGCTGGTAATCGAATTTTTCCAGATCGAGGAAGCCGCTGGTTTTCTCGTAAATCCCCACATCGATCACTTTGTCCCGCAATAACTGCTGGATGACCTGGCTGTTTTCTTCCAGAATCTTTACCGTGATCTGCGGGTATTTCTCCTGGATGCGGAAGATATCCTGGGCCAGCGACTGGATGACCACCGATTTGGGTGCGCCAATAATGATGCGCCCATCGCGGCCATGTCCCAGGGCCTGCGCATCGCCTTCCAGGCGGCCGATGAGGTTGTCGATCTGCTTGATGTGCGCCAGCAGCTTGTCGCCCGATTCCGTGACTTTGACGCCGTGGGGCAAGCGCTTGAACAGCTTCGTTCCCAACTGCTGCTCCAGGTCCGTCAGGCGCTTGGAAGCCGCCGCCACAGCCAGGATGAGCTTGTCGGCGGCGCGGGAAATACTGCCCTCTTCCGCAATGGCCAGCACCAGCTGGACGGTGGTCGTATCAATTTTCATGTTCACTCGCAGCGTGCATCCGGATTGGCAGGTAAAAAAGCCCGCCTGCGGGTGCGCAGGCGGGCTTTGGGGTGGGCGGGCACATCAAGCGCACGGGCCCGTGCGGCAGATCACACAAACTCCAGAATCACCTGGTCCACGCTCAGCGATTCGCCCTTGCCGGCAGTGATCTTGCCGACCACGCCGTCTTGGGCCGCAAACAGGATGTTCTCCATCTTCATGGCTTCGATGACGGCGAGCTTTTCGCCGGCCTGCACCTTCTGGCCTTCTTGCACCGCCACGTCGACCAGCAGGCCCGGCATCGGCGAGAGCAGGAACTTGGACAGGTCGGGCGGGGCCTTGTAGGGCATGAGCCGGTACAGCTGCGCGCCCAGCGGCGAGAGAACCAGCGCGTCGATCTGCGTGCCGTTGTGCGCAATGCGCAGCGCCAGCGGGTTCTTGGCCGTGCCGCGCTCGACCTGCGCGGTGAAGCCCTTGCCGTTGCACTGGCCCTGCACGCGGATCTGGCCTAGGGTGGCGGTGCTGCTGATTTGATAGCTACGACCGCTTACCAGTACAGCACTGGAGCCCGATTTGTCTTCAAAATCGGTGACCGAGACCGGATGGTGCTGGTTCTGCCCTTCCGCACCCAGCGTGACCACCACAAACTCTTCGCCGACCTTGACGTTGTGGCCCTCCAGCTGCCCGCTGATGCCCGAAGCGCGCGCGCGGTAGCGGCGGTTCATGTAGGCGGCCAGGGCGACGAGGAACAGCGGGTCGTCGTGCGGCACGTCCTCGGCAGCAAAACCGTGGGCGTAATTCTCGGCAATGAAGCCGGTGTTGAAGTCGCCGGAGACGAACTTGGGGTGCGCGAGCAAGGCCGCCTGGAACGGGATGTTGCTGCTGATGCCGCGGATGACGAAGCCGTTGAGCGCGGCGCGCATCTTGGCGATCGCATGGCTGCGGTCGGTGCCGTGCACGATCAGCTTGGCGATCATGGAGTCGTAGTACATCGGGATCTCGCCGCCCTCGTACACGCCGGTGTCCACGCGCACGCCCAGGCGCTTGCCGGTGTCGGCCTGGAACATCGTTTCTTCGGGCGGCTGAAAGCGCACCAGGCGGCCCGTGGAGGGCAGGAAGTTGCGGAACGGGTCTTCGGCGTTGATGCGGCACTCGATGGCCCAGCCATCGCGCTTGACGTCGGCCTGCTTCAGGGGCAGCTCCTCGCCGGCCGCGACGCGGATCATCAGCTCGACCAGGTCCAGGCCCGTGATGCACTCGGTCACCGGGTGCTCGACCTGCAGGCGGGTGTTCATTTCGAGGAAGTAGAACGACTGGTCCTTGCCGACCACGAACTCCACAGTGCCGGCGGACTGGTACTTCACGGCCTTCGCCAGGGCCACGGCCTGCTCGCCCATGGCGCGGCGGGTGTCGTCGCTGATGAAGGGCGATGGCGCCTCTTCGATCACTTTCTGGTGGCGCCGCTGGATCGAGCACTCGCGCTCGTTCAGGTAGATCACGTTGCCGTGGCTGTCGCCGAGCACCTGGATCTCGATGTGGCGCGGCTCCTCGACGAACTTCTCGATGAACACGCGGTCGTCGCCAAAGCTGTTACGCGCTTCGTTGCGGCAGCTGGTGAAGCCGTCGAACGCTTCCTTGTCGTTGTGCGCCACGCGCAGGCCCTTTCCGCCACCACCCGCGCTTGCCTTGATCATCACGGGGTAGCCGATGGAGGCCGCAATTTCGACCGCCTGCTTGGGGCTGTCGATGGCGTCGTTGTAGCCCGAAATGGTGTTGACCTGGGCCTGCTTGGCCAGCTTCTTGGACGCGATCTTGTCGCCCATGGCGGCAATGCTGTAGTGCTTGGGACCGATGAAGGCGATGCCTTCTTCTTCGACACGCCTGGCAAACGCCTCGTTCTCGCTCAGGAAGCCGTAGCCGGGGTGGATGGCCTGCGCACCCGTCTGCTTGCAGGCGGCAATGATCTTGTCGGCCAGCAGGTAGCTCTCGCGGCTGGGCGCAGCGCCGATGTGCACGGCCTCGTCAGCCAACTGCACATGGCGCGCGTCCTTGTCGGCGTCGGAGTAGACGGCGACGGTGGCGATACCCATTCTTTTGGCGGTGGCGATGACGCGGCAGGCGATCTCGCCGCGGTTCGCGATCAGAATTTTCTTGAACATGACAGGAGTTCTTTCATCTCAGCCACAGCAATGGCTGCCGGCTTGAACGGGGGGGCATTTGACAGAGCCGTAGCTGCAAAAAACACAGCAATCACCGGGTTGGGGTTTCAAGACGACATGGCAATGCGTGCATTCATAGAAGAACTGGCAAGCATCGGTCGGCATCGTCTCCTCCTTGGCGTGGCCACATTGAGGGCAGGTGATGACGCTTTGCAGCACGGGCGTTTTCATGGTCGACCTTACAAGGGAATGTTTCCGTGCTTGCGCCATGGATTTTCCAGCTTCTTGTCACGCAGCATGACCAGCGAGCGGCAGATGCGCTTGCGCGTCTCGTGCGGCAGGATCACATCGTCGATGAAGCCGCGCGCGCCGGCCACGAAGGGGTTGGCGAAGCGCTCCTTGTATTCGGCCTCGCGGGCCGCGAGCTTGACCGGGTCGTTCTTGTCCTCGCGGAAGATGATTTCCACCGCGCCCTTGGCGCCCATCACGGCGATTTCGGCGTTCGGCCAGGCCAGGTTGACGTCGCCGCGCAGGTGCTTGGAGCTCATCACGTCGTAGGCGCCGCCATAGGCCTTGCGCGTGATGACGGTGATCTTGGGCACGGTGCACTCGGCATACGCGTACAGCAGCTTGGCGCCGTGGCGGATGATGCCGCCGTACTCCTGGCTGGTGCCGGGCATGAAGCCGGGCACGTCGACGAAGGTGACGACAGGGATGTTGAAGGCATCGCAAAAGCGCACGAAACGCGCGGCCTTGATGCTGCTCTTGATGTCGAGGCAGCCGGCCAGCACCAGCGGCTGGTTGGCGACGATGCCCACGGTCTGGCCTTCCATGCGCGCCAGGCCGATGACGATGTTCTTCGCGTAATCGGGCTGCAGCTCGAAGAAGTCGCCGTCGTCCACGGTCTTGAGGATCAGCTCCTTCATGTCGTAGGGCTGGTTGGCGCTGGCCGGCACCAGGGTGTCCAGGCTCAGGTCGGCGCGGTCGGCCGGATCGCCGCTGGGGCGCACGGGCGGCTTTTCGCGATTGTTCAGCGGCAGGTAGTTGTAGAGGCGGCGCAGCATCATCAGCGCCTCGACGTCGTTGTCGAACGCCAGGTCGGCCACGCCGCTCTTGGTGGTGTGGGTGATCGCGCCGCCCAGCTCCTCGGCTGTCACCTCTTCGTGCGTCACGGTTTTGACCACGTCGGGGCCGGTGACGAACATGTAGCTGCTGTCCTTGACCATGAAGATGAAGTCGGTCATGGCGGGCGAATACACGGCGCCGCCGGCGCACGGCCCCATGATCAGGCTGATCTGCGGCACCACGCCGCTGGCCATCACGTTGCGCTGGAACACGTCGGCATAGCCGCCCAGGGACGCCACGCCTTCCTGGATGCGCGCGCCGCCCGAGTCGTTGAGGCCGATCACCGGCGCGCCCACTTTCATCGCCTGGTCCATGACCTTGCAGATCTTCTCGGCGTGCGTTTCGGACAGGGCGCCGCCGAACACCGTGAAGTCCTGGCTGAAGACGAACACCAGGCGGCCGTTGATCATGCCGTAGCCCGTGACCACGCCGTCGCCGGGGATCTTGTTGTCTTCCATGCCGAAGTCGGTGCAGCGGTGCTCGACGAACATGTCCCACTCTTCAAAGGTGCCGTCGTCGAGCAGCAGCTCGATGCGCTCGCGTGCCGTGAGCTTGCCTTTGGCGTGCTGGGCGTCAATGCGCTTTTGTCCGCCGCCCAGGCGCGCCAGCGCGCGTTTCTTCTCCAGTTGCTCGAGGATGCTTTGCATGGTCGGTCCTTGTTGAATTCACTCTGTTTTTTATAGCTTTCAGCGCTTATCCAGTATGGGCTGAGAGCAGATTTCTTGCTGCAGTGGAGGCCGCCACACGCCCCGCCGACACCTCGGCCAGCAGCTGTGGCAGCAGTGCCTGCACCTTGGGGTCGTGGTGAAAAGCCTGCTTGAGCCCGGCCTCGATGCGCTGCCACATCCAGGCCAGGTTTTGGCGCTGGCGGCGCTGCTCGCGGCGGCCGTTGGCCGTTTGCAGCGCGTTGAACTCGGTCACCGCCGCCCAGAACCCGTCAATGCCGGCGCCCTCCAGCGCACTGATCTGCAGCACCTGGGGCTGCCAGAAATGGGCGTCGTGGCGTTCGTTGCCCGCGCTGCCATGCAGGCCCAAGAGGCGCAGCGACGAGGTGATCTGCGCCTGCGCGCGCGTGGCGGCGTTCTTGTCGAGGTCGGCCTTGTTGATGGCCACCAGGTCGGCGATCTCCATCACGCCCTTCTTGATGGCCTGCAGCTCGTCGCCCGCGTTGGGCAACTGCAGCAGCACGAACATGTCGGTCATGCCCCACACCGTCGTCTCGGACTGGCCCACGCCCACGGTCTCGACGATGACCACGTCGTAGCCCGCGGCTTCGCAGACCAGCATGGCCTCGCGGGTCTTTTCGGCCACGCCGCCGAGCGTGCCGCTCGAGGGGCTCGGGCGGATGTAGGCCGCTTCGTGCACCGAGAGATGCTCCATGCGCGTCTTGTCGCCCAGGATGGAGCCGCCCGAGACGCTGCTTGACGGATCGATCGCCAGCACCGCCACGCGGTGGCCCTGTCCGATCAGGTACAGGCCGAGCGTTTCGATGAAGGTGGATTTGCCGACGCCCGGCACGCCGCTGATGCCCAAGCGCAGGGCCTTGCCGGTGTGCGGCAGCAGCTGCGTGAGCAGCGCGTCGCCCTGCGCGCGGTGGTCGGCGCGCGTCGACTCGAGCAGCGTGATGGCCTTGGCCATGGCGCGGCGCTGTTGCGCCGGGTTGGCGTGCAGCAGCGCGTGCTGCAGCGCGTCCACAGGCGAAGGCGCTGCCGTGTGCACCGCCGCGCTCACGCCGCCAGGGCCTTGCGGATCTGTTCCAGCACGTCCTTGGCGCTGGCTGGAATCGGCGTGCCGGGGCCGTAAATGCCCTTGACGCCCGCGTCGTACAGGTGCGCGTAGTCCTGCGCCGGGATCACGCCGCCGACGAACACGATGATGTCGTCGGCGCCCTGGTCCTTGAGCGACTGGATGATCGCGGGCACCAGTGTCTTGTGGCCGGCAGCCAGCGTGCTCACGCCCACGGCGTGCACGTCGTTCTCGATGGCCTGGCGCGCGCACTCTTCGGGCGTCTGGAACAGCGGGCCCATGTCCACGTCGAAGCCCAGGTCGGCAAAGGCCGTGGCCACCACCTTGGCGCCGCGGTCGTGACCGTCCTGGCCCAACTTGGCGATCATCACGCGCGGGCGGCGGCCCTCGTGCTCGGCGAAGGCGTTGATCTCTTGCTTGAGCTTGTCCCAGCCTTCGGCCGAGTCGTAGGCGGCTGCGTACACACCGGTCACCTTTTGCGTATCGGCGCGGTGGCGCCCAAAGACTTTTTCGAGCGCATCGGACACCTCGCCCACCGTGGCGCGCAGGCGCACGGCGTTGATGGCCAGCTCCAACAGGTTGCCTTCGCCGCTCTCTGCTGCAGAAGTGAGAGCATCCAGCGCTTGCTGCATCTGGGTTTGGTTGCGTTTTGCCCGGATATTCTGCAGGCGCTCAATCTGCCCGTCGCGCACTTTGACGTTGTCGATCTGCAGGATGTCGACCGCGTCTTCCTTGGCCAGTTTGTACTTGTTGACGCCGACGATCACGTCCTTGCCGCTGTCGATGCGCGCCTGCTTCTCGGCGGCGGCGGCCTCGATCTTGAGCTTGGCCCAGCCGCTGTCCACGGCAGCGGTCATGCCGCCCATGGCTTCGACCTCTTCGATGATCTTCCAGGCAGCATCGGCCATGTCCTGGGTCAGCTTTTCCATCATGTAGCTGCCGGCCCAGGGGTCGACCACGTTGGTGATGTGCGTTTCTTCCTGGATGATGAGCTGCGTGTTGCGCGCGATGCGCGAGCTGAACTCGGTGGGCAGCGCGATGGCTTCGTCGAGCGCGTTGGTGTGCAGGCTCTGCGTGCCGCCAAACACAGCCGCCATGGCCTCGATGGTGGTGCGCACGATGTTGTTGTACGGGTCCTGCTCGGTCAGGCTCCAGCCGCTGGTCTGGCAGTGCGTGCGCAGCATCAGGCTCTTGGGGTTCTTGGCGCCGGTCTCCTTCATGATGCGGCACCACAGCAGACGGGCCGCGCGCATCTTGGCCACTTCCAGGTAGAAGTTCATGCCGATGGCCCAGAAGAACGACAAGCGGCCGGCGAACTCGTCCACGTCCAGGCCCGAGGTGATGGCCGTTTTCACGTATTCCTTGCCGTCGGCCAGCGTGAAGGCCAGTTCGAGCGCCTGGTTGGCGCCTGCTTCCTGCATGTGGTAACCCGAGATCGAGATCGAGTTGAACTTGGGCATGTTCCGGGCCGTGTAGCCGATGATGTCGCCAATGATGCGCATCGAGGGCTTGGGCGGGTAGATGTAGGTGTTGCGCACCATGAACTCTTTCAGAATGTCGTTCTGAATAGTTCCGGAGAGCTTGTCCTGGCTCACGCCCTGCTCTTCCGCCGCCACCACGTAGCCCGCCAGCACCGGCAGCACGGCGCCGTTCATGGTCATGGAGACGCTCACCTTGTCCAGCGGAATCTGGTCGAACAGGATCTTCATGTCCTCGACCGAGTCGATCGCCACGCCGGCCTTGCCCACGTCGCCCGTGACGCGCGGGTGGTCGGAGTCGTAGCCGCGGTGCGTCGCCAGGTCGAACGCCACCGACACGCCCTGCCCGCCGGCGGCCAGCGCCTTGCGGTAGAACGCATTCGATTCCTCGGCCGTCGAAAACCCCGCGTACTGGCGGATGGTCCACGGGCGCACCGCGTACATGGTGGCCTGCGGGCCGCGCACGTAGGGCTCGAAACCGGGCAGCGTGTCGGCGTAGGGTAAATCCGCCGTGTCGGCCGCCGTGTACAAGGGCTTGACGACGATGCCGTCGGGCGTGTTCCAGTTCAGGGCCTGCACATCACCGCCAGGGGCGGACTTGGCGGCGGCGCGCTGCCAGTCTTCGAGGGTCGATGGTTTGAAGTTCGGTTCGGTAGGGCTGGTCATGGCGGTGTCGCAGGGTTCGCAATCGGGGACGTGCCGGCGCGTAAAGCTTCGCCTGCAAGCACGATGGGCCGGAGTCTAACCCATCTGTAATTATTAATTTATAGTTTTTTTCGGGTACATTTCGGCCCATGTCTGCCCTTACCCTCACCCCCCGCGCGCTCTATGAAGAGGTGGCGGAGCAGCTGCGCCAGCGCATCTTCCGCCGCGAGCTGGAGCCTGGCAGCTGGATCGATGAACTCAAGATCGCCGAGGAATTCGGCATCAGCCGCACACCCCTGCGCGAAGCCCTGAAGGTGCTCGCCGCCGAAGGCCTGGTCACGATGAAAGTGCGCCGCGGCGCCTATGTCACCGAGATGTCGGAGAAAGACCTGCGCGACGTCTACCACCTGCTCAGTCTGCTCGAGAGCGACGCGGCCGGCGTGGTGGCGTCTACGGCCACCCCGGCGCAACGCCAGCAACTGCAAGACCTGCACACCGAGCTGGAGGCTGCCGCCGGCGAACGCGAGCGCTTCTTTGCCGTGAACGAGCGCTTTCACATGCTGCTGCTGGAACTGGCCGACAACCGCTGGCGCAGCCAGATGGTGGCCGACCTGCGCAAGGTCATGAAGCTCAACCGCCACAACTCGCTGCTCAAGCAGGGGCGCATCGAAGACTCGCTGCAGGAGCACCGCGCCATCCTGGCGGCCCTGCTGGCGCGCGACGCAGCGGCCACCGTGACCGCGATGCAGGCGCACTTCGCGCACGGGCTCGAGGCAGCGGCCTGAACGTCCTGCGGCCCTGCGCCGAGCGGCTTAAGGCATCGACGCCACGAACGCGACCACCGCGTCGATGTCGGCATCGCTCATCAGGCGCGTGTTGGACGCCATGATGGAATCCGCCCGCACGCCCGTGCCGTCGCGGTAACGCCTGAGCGTGGTGCTTAGGTAGCCACTCTGCTGCCCGGCGATGCGGGCGATGGTTGCGTTGCCCCGCCCGTCGGCGCCGTGGCAGCGAAAGCAGGTCTGCTGGAAATACGCCTGGCCCTTGGCGGCCAGCGCGGCGCTGGTCGTCGGCTTGTGCAGCACCGGCTGGGCGGTATAGAACAGCACCATGCCGACCTTCTCGTCGCTGTCCATCGCCTTGATCAAGCCCTCCATGAACGCGTTGCGGCGCCGGCCATCGGCGAACTGGCGCAGCTGCTCGAGCAGGTAAGCCGGGTTCTGGCCCGCCAGGTTGGGGATATCGGGCTTGGCACTGTTGCCGCCTTCGCCATGGCAGTTGGCACAGACGGCGGCGACCTTGCGTCCGACCTTGAACAGCGCGTCGGACAGGCGCGGGTCGGCTTCGGCTTCGCGCAGGCGCGCACTGAGGTCTACCGCGGCGGTGGCCCGCGCCTTGGCCGGCTGGGCCTGGACCGGCAGGGACAGGGGTACGGCGAGCAGTGCGCCCCACAAAACGGCATGGATGCGCTTTGCCATGGCAAAAACCATTTCATAAAAATGGGAATTTTAGGTGACCCCCTGGCCGGGAGCGCGCTGGCGCCTTTGCGCCTGGTCAAAGGAACGCCACGCCACGTCCCCGGCGACCTGCCCCGCGGCAGCGCCGTCGCGCAAAGGCAGATGCGGGCGGCCGCGGCATGGGGCCGGTCCGGGCGTGGACAGCGCTGGGTATGATTCCAAGGGTTTCCCCCAAGATCTGCCCCTGGCGCTCCGTTCGCCCTGACCGACCTGATGACCATTGCCTTTGCCGACATCGCCAGCGTCCAGACGCTGCCCCAACTGCTCGCCTACCGCGCAGCCCGCACCCCCGACGGTGAGGCCTACCGCGCGTTCGACGCCGCCGCGCAGGCCTGGGTCGGCCTGAGCTGGGCGCAGGCCGCGCAGCGCGTGGCGCAGTGGACCCGCGCGTTCGCGGCCATGCAGTTGCCCGCTGGCGCACGCGTGGCCATCTTGCTGCCCAATGGCCTGGAGGCCCTGTGCGCCGACCAGGCCACGCTGGCCGCCGCCTGCGTGCCGGTGCCGCTGCACGCCATCGACAATCCCGGCAGCATTGCCTACATCCTGGCCGACAGCGAGGCCTCCATGCTCTTCGTGGACCAGGCTGCACAGTGGGAGGCGATCCGCGCGACCGGCGTGCCGCTTCCGGCCCTGCGCGCCGTGGTGGTGGTGGCGGATGCGCACACGCCCCTGGAGTCCGCAGAAGCATCCGCCGATGCACCGGCGCTGGGTTCGCTCGCACAGTGGCTGGCGGGCGCCTCGGCGGGCAGTGCGCCGGCGGCGCCACCGGGGCCGGAGGACCTTGCGGCCATCGTCTACACCTCGGGCACGACGGGCAAGCCCAAGGGCGTGATGCTGACGCACGCCAATGTGCTCAGCGACGTGAAAGCCGTGCTCGAGCGCATTGCGCCCACCCCCGACGACGTGTTTCTGTCGTTCCTGCCGCTTTCGCACACCTTTGAGCGCACGGGAGGCTACTACCTGCCGATGGCGGCGGGCAGCTGCGTGGCCTATGCGCGGTCGGTGGGGCAACTGGCCGAGGATCTGCAGACCGTGCGCCCCACCGTGCTGGTGTCCGTGCCCCGCATCTATGAGCGCATGCACGCCAAGCTGCTGGAAACGCTGTCGCCCTCGCCGTGGAAGATGCAGCTGTTCGAGGCCGCGCAGGACCAGGGCTGGCGCCGCTTTTGCGCGGCGCAGGGCCTGCCGGTGCCCGCGCGCAGCCGCGCCGGCGGCTGGATGGCCGCCCTGCCCTGGCCGCTGCTGCATGCGCTGGTGGCCCAACCCGTTCTGGCCCGGTTCGGCGGCCGGGTGCGCGTGGCCGTGAGCGGCGGCGCACCGCTGTCGCCCACCATTGCGCACTGTTTTCTGGGCCTGGGCCTGCCGCTGGTGCAGGGCTATGGCATGACCGAAACATCGCCGGTGGTGTCGGTCAATGGCCTGGACGACAACGACCCGACCACCGTGGGCCGCGCGCTGCCTGGCGTGGAGGTGCGCATCGGCAACCACCGCGAACTGCAGGTACGTGGCCCCGTCGTGATGCGCGGCTACTGGAGGCGTCCCGAGGACACAGCGCGCGTCCTGGGTGCCGACGGCTGGCTCGGCACGGGCGACCAGGCCGAGATCGTGCAAGGCCGCATCCGCATCCTGGGCCGCATCAAGGAAATCATCGTCACCTCCACCGGCGAGAAGGTGCCCCCGGGCGACCTGGAGTTGGCGCTGCTGGCCGACCCGCTGCTCGAGCAGGCGTTCGTCGTCGGTGAGAACCGGCCGTTCATCGCCTGCGTGGCCGTGCTGGCGCGCGACGAATGGCAACGCCTGGCCGTCGACCTGGGGCTCGACGCGCACGACCCGGCGAGCCTGAACAGCCCCGCCGTACAGCGGGCCGTGCTCGCGCGCATCGAAAAGAACACGTCCGGTTTTCCGCGCTACGCCGTGCCGCGCGCGGTGCACCTCACGCTCACGCCGTGGACGGTGGAAAACACCTTCATGACGCCGACGCTCAAACTCAAGCGCACCAACCTGGCCGCGCATTTCGCGGACGCCATCGAGGCCATGTACACCAGGCCGGGCGGGCGCTGAGCGCGCCCTCAGGCGGGCTGGGCCGCCTCTGCCGCGCCCTGCGCCTGGGGCGCATACGCCGTGCCAAAGCGGTTGCCCAGAAAGTCCGCCAGCGCCACCTGCTCCTGGCCGATGAATCCCGCCTGCGGCAGGCGGCCGTGCACCACCAGGTCCAGGGCCGCGCAAATGCCGGCCGCCGTGGTGCGCTGGATGGCACTGAGGGCCATGCCGTCGACCTGGGTGCCGACGATGTGGGCCGAATAGGCATGCTCCACCAGGCGCCCGCCGCTGAGGCCCGAAGCGCTGGCAAACACCACGACCACGTCCTGCTCGGTGGTGGGGATGGCGGCTTCCAAAATGTCCTTGAGCAGGTCGCGCCGTTCGCGCAGGCGCAGGTCGTTGAGCAGCAGCCGGAGGATCGCGCAGTGGCCAGGGTAGCGGATTGACTTGTAGTCGACCTGGCGCGCCCGGCCGGCCAGCGTCTCGGTCAGCGTGCCCAGCCCGCCCGAGGTGTTGAAGGCCTCGTACTCGACCCCGTCGAGGGCAAAGGTTTCCAGGCCGCCGAGTGCCGGCACGAAGGTCGGCGCGCCGCCCACGATCGCCTCGCAGGGGTTGCAGTATTCGTTGATCAGGCCCTCGGTGCTCCACGTCAGGTTGTAGCGCAGGGCGCCCTGCGGGTAGCGCGGCAGCGCGCCCACGCGCATTCGCAGATCGTGCAGCGCGTCGAAGCGGCGCGCGAGGTCGTGGCCGACGATGCCGATGAAGCCCGGCGCCAGGCCGCACTGCGGCATCAGCACACTGCGCGCCGTGCGGCCGAGCGCGCGGATGGCCTGCGTGCTGGCCACGTCCTCGGTCAGGTCGAAATAGTGCACTCCCGCGTGCGCGCACAGCGTGGCCACGCCCACCGCGCGGTGGAAGGGCAGCGCGTTGAGCACGGCAAAGCAGCCCTGGATGGCGGCCTGCACGCTGGCGTCGTCGTGCACCACGGCCGTGGCCAGACCGAGGGGGCGCAGCGCTGCCAGGCTGGCGGCGTCGCGGTCGGCCACCAGAAGGTCATAGTCGCCCGTGCGCTGCAGCAGCAGGGCCATCGCGTGGCCGATGCGGCCGGCGCCCAGAATCGCAATGGTGGGTCGGGTGGTGGTCATGGCGGTCTCCTTCGGTCGTCCTGGCGGAGCCCGGCAACAAGCCGGTGCGTGCTCCTATGCTAGGCGGCTGTGCTGTCAATGTGTAGCGGACAAAACGTCGATTCCACGGGATATATTCGCCATTTCGACGAAACCAAGGGTCCTTGCCATGGAACCACCCCTCGACCGCACCGACCAGCAACTGCTGAGCCTGTTGCAGGCCAACGCGCGCGAGAGCACCGCCACGCTGGCCCGGCGACTGGGCTTGGCGCGCACCACCGTCGTCGCGCGCATTGCGCGGCTGGAGCGCGAGGGCGTGGTCGCTGGCTACGGCGTGCGCCTGGGCCGGCGCATGGACAGCGCCACCGTGCGCGCCTGGTGCAGCCTCAGCGTGCTGCCCCAAACGGCGCCGACCGTGCTGCGCGCCCTGGCCGAGATGCCCGAGGTCGAGGAAGTCTCGGCCGTGAGCGGGCAGTTCGACTACCTGGTCTTCTTGCGCTGCGCGACGCACGAACAGCTTGATGCCCTGCTCGACCGCATTGGCCAGGTCGACGGTGTGCACCAGACCCAGACCAGCATCGTGCTCAGCCGCAAGATCGACCGGCGCAGCCTGTCGGGCTGAAAACCACCTATTTTGATAGCTGTCAGCGCAATACCAGAAAGCGCTGGAGGCCAATATGACCGTTTATGAACGCACGCGGTGCAGCAGCCCTGTCCTGGTGGGAAGCAGACGCCCCATTGCCCTGATCCCAATTTGGGACTAAACTCTTCCTCCATGCGAGTGATTGCCGTCTCCGCGCTGCGCGACTGCTGGGCGCAGCACCCCGATGCCGAGCAACCGCTCAAGGCCTGGTATGCCGAAGCGACCAAGGCCCTGTGGGAACAGCCCGCCCACATCAAGGCCCAGTACCGCAACGCCAGCTTTGTGGGCAACAACCGCGTGGTCTTCAACATCAAGGGCAACGACTACCGGCTGGTGGTGGCCATTGCATACCGGCTGCAGGTGGCCTACATCAAGTTTGTCGGCACGCACAGGGAATACGACGCCATAGACGCCGTCACCGTCGAAATGGGCTGACAGCCCTTAGAGAGGTACAGACCATGGAAATCCGCCCTATCCACACCGAAGCAGACTACAAGGCCACGCTCAAGGAAGTGTCGGCATTGGTGGATCTCGACCCCGCCAGTGGCACACCCGAAGGCGATCGGCTCGACGTGCTGTCCACCCTGGTGCAAGCCTGGGAGACGCGCCACCTGCCCATCGAAGCGCCCGACCCCATCGAGGCCATCAAATTCCGCATGGAGCAGGAAGGCCTGGAAGCCAAGGACCTGGAGCCCTACATCGGCCAGCGCAACCGCGTGTACGAAGTGCTCAACCGCAAGCGCGCGCTCTCGGTGGGCATGATTCGCAGGCTGCACCAGGGTCTGGGCATTCCCGCCGAGGTGCTGATTGCCGAACCACGGCAGGCCTGAGTCCCCTGACAACTCATTTTTGATAGCTGCCAGCGCAATGCCATCAAGCGCTGGAGGCCGATGGGGCTAAAAACCCAGGCCGCCTGTCGCTTTGGGGTGCAGTGGGATAATCGCCCCATGTCCGACGCCGCTTCCGCGCCCACCTCCCTCCCGATCCCCCCGCACAGCCCCTGGCGCATGTCCGTTGCGCCGATGATGGACTGGACCGACAAGCACTGCCGCTACCTGCACCGGCTGCTGAGCCGCCGCACCCTGCTCTACACCGAGATGGTGAACAGCGGCGCCATCGTCTATGGCGACGCCGCACGGCACCTGCGCTTCAACGCCGAAGAGCACCCGGTGGCCCTGCAGCTTGGGGGCAGCGAGCCGGCCGATCTGGCGCGCAGCGCGAAGCTGGGCGAACAGTGGGGCTACAGCGAAATCAACCTCAACTGCGGCTGCCCCAGCGAGCGCGTGCAGCGCGGCGCGTTTGGCGCCTGCCTGATGAATGAGCCACAGCTGGTGGCCGACTGCGTCAAGGCGATGGCCGACGCGGTGGCGGTGCCCGTCACCGTCAAGCACCGCATCGGCATCGACAAGAGCGAAAGCTACGGCTTTGTGCGCGATTTCATCGGCACCGTGGCCGAGGCGGGCTGCAACACCTTCATCGTGCACGCGCGCAACGCCTGGCTCAAGGGCCTGTCGCCCAAGGAGAACCGCGAAATTCCGCCGCTGCGCTACGGTGTGGTGGCGCAGCTGAAACAAGACTTTCCGCACCTGACCATCGCCATCAACGGCGGCCTGTCCACCGACGCCGCCGTGCTCGGGCAGCTGGCCCAGGTCGATGGCGTGATGGTGGGCCGCGAGGCCTACCACAACCCGTGGTGGCTGGCGCGCTGGGACGAGGTGTTCTACGGCGATGCGCCGAGCCAGCTGACGCGCGAGGGCATCGAGGCCACCATGGTCGATTACATGGCACGCGAGGCCGCGGCCCACGGCACCCCCTGGGCGACCATCGCGCGCCACATGCTCGGACTGCGCCATGGCCTGCCGGGCGCGCGCCGTTGGCGCCAGGTCTGGAGCGACCACCGCCTCAAGGCCCTGCCGCCGCACGAGGTCATGGCGCTGGCCCACGCCGGGCCGCCCCCTTCGCTGGCGGCGTGAACAGCGCTCCGGGTCAGTCGCTGGCGCCGAGCCGGCGCTGCAGCCACGGCTGCAGCGGGCCCGGGCGCTCGAACCAATAGCCCTGGAGGAATTCGCAGCCGTTGGCGGTCAGGAAGTCGGCCTGCGCACGCGTCTCCACCCCTTCGGCCACCACGCGCAGCTTCAGGTGGCGGGCCACCGACAAAATGCTCTGCACGATGGCCGTGCCGTTCGGGTCGTCCGGCGTGTCCTGCACAAAGCCCTTGTCGATCTTGAGCTCGAACAGCGGCAGCTTCTTCAGGTAGGCCAGGCTGGAGTAGCCGGTGCCAAAGTCGTCGATGGAAAAGCGGATGCCCAGTTGCACCAGTTCGGCCATGCGCGCGCTGGTGTCCTGCCAGTTGTCGATGAACAGGCTTTCGGTCACTTCCAGGATCAGCTGCGAGGCCGGTGCACCGGTGCGCGCGATCATGCCGCGGACGCGCTCGACAAAGTCGTCCTGGCGGAACTGGCGCGTGCTCACGTTGACCGACAGCAGCAAGGTGCTGCCCACCGCGTGCAGCTGTGCTAGCGCCTCGCAGGCCTGCAGCAGCACCCAGTCGCCCAAACGCAGGATGAGGCCCGATTCCTCCGCCACGGCGATGAAACGGTCGGGCGGCACGCTGCCGCGCTGTGGATGGTTCCAGCGCAGCAACAGCTCGCCGCCGACGACGCGGCCGCTGGCATCGACCTGGGACTGCACATGCACCACCAGCTCATTGCGCGCCATCGCGCTCTTGAGGTCCTGCTCGAGTGCAAGGCTTTCCTGCGCATTCAGCAGCATGGCGGGCTCGTAAAAGGCAATGCGGTTGCGGCCATGCGCCTTGGCCCGGTACATGGCGGTGTCGGCCTCGCGCAGCAGGTCCTCGACCCCTGCACAGTTCCTTGGAAACAGCGTGATGCCGATGCTGGCGCTGCTGTCGTAGACGTGGCCGTTGACGCGGTGCGGTGCTTCCAGCACGGCGCGCACCCGCTCGGCCATCTGCTGCGCGGCGGCCGTGCCGGCCGCCAGGTCTGGCGCCAACCGCGACACCAGCACCACGAACTCATCGCCCCCCAGGCGCGCCACCGTGGCATCGGCGCCCTGCAGACGCTGCAGGCGCTGGGCCACCTGCACCAGCAGCACATCGCCCACCGAATGCCCACGGGCGTCGTTGATCTGCTTGAAATTGTCCAGGTCCACGAACAGCAGCGCCCCAACCTCGCCCGAGGCCTGGTGCGCCGCCAGCGCAGCGTGCGTGCGGTCGAGCAGCAGGCGACGGTTGGGCAAGCCCGTCAGCGCGTCGTAGTAGGCCAGCCGGTGGGTGTGGGCCTGGGCCTGCTTGCGCTCGGTGATATCGCGCGACAGCGCAATGAAACGCGGCGCCAGCGAGCCCGTTCCGCCCTCCTTGCGCGCCACTGAAAGCTCGAACCAGTGGGACTCCCCGGCCAGCTCCAGTTCGTATTCCTGCCCGCGCGAGAGCCCGTGGGCATGGGCCTGCTGCAGCGCCGCCATGCAGCTTGCCGCCGCGCCGGGCGTGAGGATCTCCGTGAACCGCTTGCCCAGCAGGGCCTCGGGCGGTGCCACCAGCAGGTCCGTGCGTGCCGAGCGGACATGGTGGATGACCCCTTGCAGGTCCACCTCGAACAATAGATCGGGGACGGCGCTCAGGGTGCTTTCCAGGTCGTCGCGCGTGCTGCGCAGCTCCTGGGTCATGCCGCGCGCCAGTGCCAGCGCGCGCTCACGCCCGGTCGCCAGCAGCCAGGCGAGCCAGCCCAGCACCAGGCTGCCACCTACGCCCATGGTGGCGAACCACGCGTCCGCGGGCGGGTGGTAGTGCTCGAAACCGGCCAACGGGTGCATGCGCAGCGTCCAGTGGCGGCCCCCGAGCGCTATGCGGCGCGTGGCCTGCAGGTCGCTATCCGCGTCCGAGACGGCCGTTGCGGTGCTGTAGAGCAGCGCCTGCGGCGCCGCGGTGTCGCCGTCGTAGATCTCCAGGCCGATGTCGGTGTCCAGCTCCCGGGCCAATCCCTGCAGCACGCTGCGCATCCGAAACTGCGCCGCCACCCAGCCCACCAGGCTGTCGCGCCGCCCCTGCAGCGAGTCCGGTGGCTCCTGTTTGCCATAGAGAGGCAGGTACATGACGAGCGCTGGGGCCCGCCCGCGGCCTTCGTTCTGCACCAGGTCGAGCTTGCCCGTCAGGGCCAGTTGGCCGCTGTCGCGCGCCAGTTCCAGCGCCGCGCGGGACCCGGGCACCGTGGCCGCGTCAAACCCCAGCGCCTTCAGGTTGTCGCCCGCAAAGGGCTCGATGTGCGTGATCGCCGCATAGTGGGCGCGCGGCCCCTGCGGCCAGATGCTGTAGGCCGCAAACCCCTTTTTTCGCATGGCTTCGGCGTGCAACGGCACGTCGGTGCTCTTCACCCACAGCAACAGCGAGACCCCCTGCAGGCCGGGCCTTTTCTCCTCCAACTGGAGGGCGTCGATGTAGGCGCGGAATTCATCGCGCTCGATGCTTTCCGAGCCGTCGAAATACCCCTTGACCCCGCGCAGCACCAGCTCATAGGCATCCATGCGGTCCTTGAGGTTGTAGGCGATGCGATCGGCCGCCATCTCGAAGGCATGCCTTTGCTTCTCGGCTTCCTGCGTTTCACGCGCATGCGAGTACAGGTAGACGAGCCCCAGCATCACCAGCACCAGCAGCGGCGCAAACAGCATCGGCAGATGCCAGCGCAGGACGCTGCCCTGTGCGCGCTCGCGGGAAGGCAATGGCGGTAGATGCATCAAGGTGGACAAAATCCTGGTGGCGGGTCGGGTCGGCTTTCGGAGCGAAATGCCGGCGCAAGAACGCGCCCATTATCTGTGCACATTCTTGACCCAAGTCAAGACAGCGCTCTGGCACGCTGCGCGCGCAAGGCGCCGCCCTCGTGCGCGCGGTTTGCGCGAAAATCGCACGCCATGCCTTCTCTTGATTTCGACCTGGAAAAATCGCGCTTTCACGCGTTCTATGGGCAGAACCTGCCGTTGCTGAAAAACGCGCTGGAATCGTTTATCGCATTGCTGACGGACCTGGTGGCGCCGTCGGCCGCCATGGACGTGACCAAGATCGAAGGCCGCATCAAGGACGCCGACGAATGCGTGCGCAAGTTCTCGCGCAAGTACCGTGCGGCGCTCGAAGACAGCGGCACGCCCTACGAGATCCGGCCCTACATTACCGACCTGATCGGCCTGCGCGTGGTCTGCCTGTATGAGGACGAGCTCGAGAAGGTGGCGTACGCCGTGAAATCGCAGTTCGAAGTGATCGAGGTCACCGACAAGGTCAGCGCTGTTGAGGGCACCGAAAGTGCCTTTGGCTACAAGGGCCTGCACCTGGACCTGCGCCTGGACGCGGCGCACCGGGCGCTGCCCAGCCACGCGCTGCTGGCGCCGTTCGCGTTCGAGTTGCAGATCCGCACCATCATCCAGGACTCCTGGAGCGTGCTGGACCACAAAATCAAGTACAAGAAAGCAATTCCCGGCCCGCTCAAGCGCCGCATCAACGTGCTGGCGGCGCTGTTCGAGCTGGCCGACCGCGAATTCCGGCATATCCGCGACGCCACCGAGGCAGAACTGCGCCTGGCCCCCGACGAAACCGTGGCGCAGGACAGCCCCCATGCGACAAGCACTCCGCCCGGAGGCCAGGATTCCGCCCCCGGCAGCGGGCTCAATGCCTTCACCTTCCTGAAGATCGCCACCCACTTCTTCAAGGACTTCGAATTCGAGCCGCACAAGGTCGACATGTTCGTCGACGACATCCACACCTGGTCGCCCGACATCACGCGCGCGCGCTTCAACAGCCTGCTGCGCCAGACCATCGGCATCGTCAAGCGCTACAAGCAACACCACGAAGAGCAGCACCCTTCGTCCCAGCTCAACCCCTACACCGTGATCCGCCACTGCCTGTACCTCGGCAACAAGGAGGTCTACGCGCGCGCGCTGCGCAAAGCCTCGCGTGACGCGTTCGACGCCTGGCTGGCCACGGCCGACTGAAGAGTCGTCGGCGCATTTATCTCATGAAAATGGGCTTTTTCCCAATCCACACAAGCGCTGACCGCTATGGATTTTGATGGAGCCTCGTTAGGCACGCAGGGGCGCCATGGACCGCTTGACCGTGTCGCAGAGGTGACTCCGTCTGGGTGATTTCACGCCACCCCGGCTCAACCAAACACTGTTATATTGCACTGCAACAATCCCAAATTCCGCCATGCTCTACGCCCTTTATGAAACCCAGCGCTCCTTCATGGAGCCCTTTGCCGACTTTGCGCTGGCCACGGCCAAGTTCTACAGCAGCCCCACGGCCCTGCTCGGCAAAAGCCCGATGGCGCAGCGCATTGCAGCGGGCTACGAGCTGGCCTACCGCCTGGCCAAGGACTACGAAAAGCCGGCCTTCGGCATCCCTACGGTGGAAGTCGACGGTGTCGGCGTGGCCATCCACGAGCGCGTGGAAGTGGACAAGCCTTTTTGCGAGCTACGCCGCTTCAAGCGCTTCTCGGACGACCCGGCCACCCTGACCAAGCTCAAGGGCCAGCCCGTGGTGCTGGTGGTGGCGCCGCTGTCGGGCCACTACGCCACGCTGCTGCGCGACACGGTGCGCACCATGCTCAAGGACCACAAGGTCTACATCACCGACTGGAAGAACGCGCGCCTGGTCCCGCTGTCCGAGGGTGCCTTCCACCTCGACGACTACGTCAACTACGTGCAGGAATTCATCCGCCACCTGCAGGGCGCCTATGGCAACTGCCACGTGGTCAGCGTGTGCCAGCCCACGGTGCCGGTGATGGCTGCGGTGTCGCTGATGGCCAGCCGCGGCGAGCCCACGCCGCTGTCCATGACCATGATGGGTGGCCCGATCGACGCGCGCCGCTCGCCCACCGAGGTGAACGACCTGGCCGTCAACCGCAGCTACGAGTGGTTTGAAAACAATGTGATCTATCCCGTGCCCCGCAAGTTTGCGGGCGCGGGCCGGCGCGTCTACCCCGGCTTTCTGCAGTACTCGGGTTTCGTGGCCATGAACCCCGATCGCCACGCCACCAGCCACTACGACTATTTCAAGAACCTGGTCAAGGGCGACGATGCCAGCGCCGAAGCGCACCGCCGCTTCTACGACGAATACAACGCCGTGCTCGACATGGATGCGGACTATTACCTGGAAACCATCCACACGGTGTTCCAGGAGTACAAGCTCGTCAACGGCACCTGGGACGTGCGCTCGCCCGACGGCGAGTTCGAGCGCGTGCGCCCCCAGGACATCCGCACCACCGCACTGTTCACGGTCGAGGGAGAACTCGACGACATCTCAGGCTCGGGCCAGACCCACGCGGCCCATGGCCTGTGCACGGGGCTGGACAGCACCCAGATGCGCCACCTCGAGGCCAAGGGCGCAGGCCACTACGGCATCTTCAGCGGCCGGCGCTGGCGCGAGGTGGTGTACCCCCAGGTCCGCCAGTTCATCCTCGACCACGCCACCCCACGGCAGCCCGCGGCAAGCAGCACCGCTCCCACCGGCGCGGCCGAGCCGGCGCCGGCCCAGGCAGAGACGGTGCAAACCCCTTTGCTGGCCGGCGTAACCGCCGCGCCGCCCGCGCTGCCGCAGCGCGGGCCCCGCATGGCGCGCAAGGGCTGAAAACGCGGTGCCAGCCGAGCCTTCCGCCCTGTCGGCCCTGGCCGCCCGCCTCGATGCGGCTTTGCCGCAGACGCAGTGCACGCGCTGCGGTTACCCCGATTGCGCCGGCTATGCCCAGGCCATCGCACGCGCAGAAGCCGGCATCGACCAATGCCCCCCCGGTGGCGCCGGGGGCATAGCCCGGCTGGCGGCCCTCACGGGCCAGGCGCTGCGGCCGCTCAATCCTGCGCATGGCAGCGAAGGCCCGCGCACCCTGGCCGTGATCGATGAGGACTGGTGCATCGGCTGCACGCTGTGCATCAAGGCCTGCCCCACCGATGCCATCGTCGGCGCCAACAAGCTCATGCACACCGTGATCGCCGCGCACTGCACGGGCTGCGAACTGTGCATTCCGGTGTGCCCTGTCGACTGCATTGCGCTCGACAACGCCAGCGGCGAGGCGACCGGCTGGGCCGCATGGTCGCCAGCGCAGGCCACGCATGCACGCCAGCGCTATGCACTGCGCCGGCAGCGGCTGGCCGGCGAGGGGCAGGCCCCTGACACGCCACCCGCGGTGGACGACAAGAAAGCCGCAATCGCAGCAGCGCTGGCGCGCGCGCGCGCACAGCGCGCGCACTGAACCCCTTCCCGCGCCGGGCTTCGCTTCCCTTCCCAAGAAGCCTCCCATGCACGAACGGGGGCGCCGCGGCGCTCAGCCGCCCGCAGCCAGCGTCTTGTACACACCGCAGCCCAGGTAGCACTGGTCCAGCTGCAGCACGTACGACATCTTGGTCTGTACCGTGTCGCTCGCGGGGTTGTGGATGTCGTATTCCACCCAGCCCGGCGCCCGTTCGGCCTGCGCGATGATGTCCTGCACCAGTTGCTCTCCTGCGATGCCCGGAATGTCCTGCACGCGCGTGCCGACCTTGGCCGGGTTGCCACCGAACGCGCGGTAGGTGCCGTCGCGGTCGAGTGCGAACACGTACATGTCGCGGTCGTGCCAAGGCTGGGCGGGGTCTGTCAGCGTGCGCAGGAACTGCCCGGGCGGCGTTCTGCCGTGCATCGCGGCGGCGCGCTCGACCAGCGCCACGGCTTCGTCGGCGGTGCCCTGCTGCAGCCGAAAACTGGACACTGCCCGGGACAGGGTCGAGGCCCGGTTCTCCAGCGCCACGGCCTGCCCCACCGCGTGCTCGACCATCCGCGCGTTGTGCTGCGTGATCTGGTCGAGCTGGCGCACGGCCGTGGTGATCTCCTGCAGGCCGTTGCTCTGCTCCGCACCGGACGTCGAAATTTCAGACATGTTGGCCGCCACGCTGCGGATCCCGCCCGCCATCGCGGCGATGCCCTCGCCGGCCGAGCGGATCAGCGCGGCACTGGCCTCCACCTGCGCCACCGAGGTGCCGATGAGTGTGCGGATCTCGCGCGCTGCCTCGGCCGAGCGGCCCGCCAGCGTGCGCACCTCCGCCGCCACCACCGCAAAGCCGCGGCCCTGTTCGCCCGCGCGCGCGGCCTCCACCGCAGCATTGAGCGCCAGGATGTTGGTCTGGAAGGCAATGGCGTCGATCACGCCAATGATCTCGCCCATGCGGCGCGCCCCCTGCTGGATGGCCTCGACCGACTGCACGGCATGCGCCATGGCCTGCACGCCCTCGTCGGCGGCCTGTCGCACCTGGCTGGCGCGCTGGTCGGCGGCGCGGGCGGTCTGGGCATTGGTGTGCACGGTGGCCGACAGCTGCTCGACGCTGGCCGCCGTTTGCTCCAGGTTGGCCGCTTGCTGCTCGGTGCGCTCCGCCAGCGCCCGGTTGTCCACTGCCAGGCTCTGCCCGGCATGCGCCACCAGCGCGGCATTGCTGCGGATGTCAGCCACCATGGCAGACAGTGTGAGCACCATGCGGTCGAGCAGCCGGGCCACTGCCGACAGCTCGTCGCGGCCCCGCACCGGCACGCGGGCACAGAGGTCGCCCTCCGTCGTCTGTTCCATGGCCGCGGCCAGATCGCCCAGATCGCCTGCGAGGCTCGCATACAAGGCGGCCACCGCGTACAGCCCGGCCACCGCGCAGCCCGCCAGCACGCCCCAAATCACCACATTCGAGGCGCCCAGGCCGGGCAAGGCCGCCACCGCCACCAGGGCCGCGCTCCACGCCGCTGCCAGCGTCAAGAGTTTGGCGGGCAGGCGCAGGCGGCGCATGCACCACACACCGGGTCGCAGGAAGGCTACATCAAACATGGGGCGCGTCTCCGTTTCATTGTTCTGGGGAATGCAGGCGCTCCCAGGGGCACCTCGACGGGCCCATGGTCGTTACATTTTCTTGCACTAAACTGACGGGCAGACAGACACACGGCGTCCAGCCACAACGGCGCCAGGGCTGGGTTTCGGGGCGGGAAGAAGCGCGCACGCTGCACTGGGCGCCCGGGCGCATCCCCGATAATGGCGCCCCATGAACCCCCTGCTCTCCCACCTGCAGCCCTACCCTTTTGAGCGGCTGCGACAGCTTTTCGTGGGCGTCAACCCGCCCGCCCATCTGAGCGCCATCAGCCTGGGCATGGGCGAGCCGCGCCACGCGACGCCGGCTTTCATCCAGGAAGCGCTGACCGCAGGCCTGGGCGGCCTCGCCAGCTACCCGGCCACGGCGGGCGAGCCGCGCCTGCGCGAAGCCTTCACCGGCTGGCTCGGCCGCCGCTACGGCCTGGCGCTCGATCCGGCCACGCAGGTGCTGCCCGTGAACGGTTCGCGCGAGGCGCTGTTTGCCTTTGCACAGACCGTGCTCGACCCCACGCAGGGCACGCCCGTGGTGGTCTGCCCGAACCCGTTCTACCAAATCTACGAAGGTGCGGCCCTGCTCGCGGGCGCCACGCCGTACTTCGCGCCCAGCGATCCCGAGCGCAACTTCGCGGTGGACTGGGACAGCGTGCCCGACTCCGTGTGGCAGCGCACGCAGCTGCTGTTTGTCTGTTCGCCGGGCAACCCCACCGGTGCCGTAATGCCCCTGGCCGAGTGGGAAAAGCTTTTTGCCCTGTCGGACCGCCACGGTTTCGTGATCGCCTCCGACGAGTGCTACAGCGAAATCTACTTCCGCGACGAGCCGCCGCTGGGCGGCCTCGAAGCCGCCGCCCGGCTGGGCCGCAGCGATTTCAAGAACCTGGTGTCGTTCACCAGCCTGTCCAAGCGCAGCAACGTGCCCGGCCTGCGCAGCGGCTTTGTCGCGGGCGACGCTGCGCTGATGAAGGCCTTCTTGCTCTACCGCACCTACCACGGCAGCGCCATGGGTCCGGCCGTGCAGGCCGCCAGCGTGGCGGCCTGGGGCGATGAGGCGCATGTGGCCGACAACCGCGCGCAGTACCGGCGCAAGTTCGCCGAAGTCACGCCCATCCTGGCACGCGTGATGGACGTGCGCCTGCCCGACGCAGGTTTCTACCTGTGGGGGCAGGTGCCGCAGCAGCTCGGCCTCAGCGACACCGAGTTCGCGCGCGGGTTGCTGGCTCAATACAATGTCACCGTGCTGCCCGGCAGCTATCTGGCGCGCGAGGTGGCCGGCGCCAACCCGGGTGCGCAGCGCGTGCGCATGGCCCTGGTGGCCGAAACCGAAGAATGCGTGCAGGCCGCGCAGCGCATTGCCCAATTCATCCAAACCCGTTCCACCTGATCACATGACCCACCACCTGCAAAGCACCATCGACGCCGCATGGGACAAGCGCGCCAGCCTCACGCCCAGCACCGCTCCCCAGGACGTGCTGGAGGCCGTTGAACACGTCATCGCCGAGCTCAACAGCGGCAAGCTGCGCGTGGCCACGCGCGAGGGCGTGGGCCAGTGGACGGTGCACCAGTGGGTCAAGAAGGCCGTGCTGCTGTCGTTCCGCCTCAAGGACAACGCCGTCATCAAGGCCGGCGAACTGGGCTTCTACGACAAGGTGCAGACCAAGTTCGCCCACCTCTCGGCCGAGGAAATGGCCGCCACCGGCGTGCGCGTGGTGCCGCCGGCCGTCGCGCGGCGCGGCAGCTACATCGCCAAGGGCGCCATCCTGATGCCGTCCTACGTCAACATCGGCGCCTATGTCGACGAGGGCACCATGGTCGACACCTGGGCCACCGTGGGCTCGTGCGCGCAGGTGGGCAAGAACGTGCACCTCTCGGGCGGCGTGGGCCTGGGCGGCGTGCTCGAACCCTTGCAGGCCAACCCGACCATCATCGAGGACAACTGCTTCATCGGCGCGCGCTCCGAGATCGTCGAGGGCGTGATCGTCGAAGAGAACTCCGTCATCAGCATGGGCGTGTACATCGGCCAGAGCACGCCCATCTACGACCGTGCCACGGGCGAGATCAGCTACGGCCGCGTGCCCTCGGGCTCGGTGGTCATCAGCGGCAGCCTGCCCAAGGACGGCGGCCGCTACAGCCTGTATGCCGCCATCATCGTCAAGCGCGTCGATGCGCAAACCCGCGCCAAGACCAGCCTCAACGACCTGCTGCGCGACTGACGCGCGGGTCCATCCGGCGCCGGAACGCACCCACCACCACGAGAGGGAGAACCCATGAGCACGATGGAGCGCATCCTGCGCCTGATGGCCGAGAAAAAGGCCTCGGACGTGTACCTGTCGGCCAACGCGCCCGCGCTGATCAAGATCAACGGCGAGTGCGTGCCGATCAACAACCAGATCCTGCCGCCCGACGCGCCCCGCAACCTGCTCTCCGAGATCGTGCCCCCCGACCGCCTCGAAGAGCTGCAGGAGACGGGCGAGCTCAACATGGGCGTGCCTCTCACCGGCGTGGGGCGTTTTCGCGTCAGCGCCATGCGCCAGCGCGGCAGCTATGCCGTGGTGGTCCGTTTCGTCACGCAGGACATTCCCGACCTCGACAAGCTGAACCTGCCGACCGTGCTGGCCGACCTGATCATGGAAAAGCGCGGCCTGATCCTGGTCGTCGGCGCCACCGGGTCGGGCAAGAGCACGACGCTGGCGGCCATGATCGACCGGCGCAACAGCCTGCAGACTGGCCACGTGCTCACCATCGAAGACCCAGTCGAATACCAGTTCCGCAACAAGAAATCGATCGTCAACCAGCGCGAAATCGGCAGCGACACGCAGTCGCTGCAGGTGGCGCTGAAGAACGCGCTGCGCCAGGCGCCCGACGTGATCCTGATCGGCGAAATCCGCGACCGCGAAACCATGTCGGCCGCCATCGCCTATGCCCAGTCGGGCCACCTGTGCCTGGCCACGCTGCACGCCAACAACAGCTACCAGGCGCTCAACCGCATCCTCAGCTTCTACCCCGTGGAAGTGCGCGCCACCATGCTGGGCGACCTGGCCTCGGCGCTCAAGGCCATCGTGTCGCAGCGCCTGGTGCGCACCGCCACGGGCGAGCGCGTGCCCGCCGCCGAGGTCATGCTCAACACCAAGCTGGTGGCGGACCTGATCGAGAAGGGCGACTTCTCGGGCGTCAAGGAGGCCATGGAGAAATCCATGGCCGAAGGCTCGCAGACGTTCGAGGAAGACCTGGCGCGCCTGGTCTTGAGCCAGCGCATCGACCGCAAGGAAGGGCTGGCCTACGCCGACTCGCCCACCAACCTGATGTGGCGCCTGCAGAACGACTTCTCGCTGGCCGCCAAGGCCGCCCAGGCCCACAAGGCGGCGCAGGACGCGCAAACTCACGACGAAGAGCCGTCGTTCACCGAAATCGTGCTCGACGTGAAGCCGAGCGCCTGATCCCCCCTGTCCCATGCCCCGCACCCTGACCCTGGCCGAACAGCTCATCTCCCGCCCCTCCGTCACCCCCGAGGACGGCGGCTGCCTGCCCCTGCTGGCCGAGCGCCTGCAACCGCTGGGCTTCGCCTGCGAAACCATGGACAGCGGACCGGCCGAGTTCCGGGTCCAGAACTTGTGGGCAAAACGGCCTTCAGCGCACAGCCAGTCAGCGCAGGCTGCTATCAAAACAGTGGTCTTTGCGGGCCACACCGACGTCGTGCCCACCGGGCCGCTCGCGCAGTGGAGCAGCGACCCGTTCACGCCCACGCACCGCGACGGCAAGCTCTATGGCCGCGGTGCCAGCGACATGAAGACCTCCATCGCCGCCTTCGTCGTGGCCCTGGAAGAGTTCCTCGCCGCCACGCCCGCGCCGCTGCTGGACATCGCCCTGCTGCTGACCAGCGACGAAGAGGGCCCGTCGGTCGACGGCACCAAGGTCGTGGTCGAGGCGCTGAAGGCGCGCGGCGAACGGCTGGACTACTGCATCGTCGGCGAGCCCACGGCCGTGCAGCGCACCGGCGACATGATCAAGAACGGCCGCCGCGGCACGCTCAGCGGCAAGCTCACGGTGCGCGGCGTCCAGGGCCACATCGCCTACCCGCAGCTGGCACGCAACCCCATCCACGAAGCCCTGCCGGCGCTGGCCGAGCTGGCCGCCACCGAGTGGGACCAGGGCAATGCCTTCTTTCCGCCCACCAGCTGGCAGATCAGCAACGTCCACGGCGGCACGGGCGCGAGCAACATCATTCCCGGCGAGGTCGTGGTCGACTTCAACTTCCGCTTCTGCACCGAGTCCAGCGCCGAGGGGCTCAAACAGCGCGTGCATGCCGTGCTCGACCGCCACGGGCTCGAATACGCACTGCGCTGGACGCTGGGCGGCCAGCCCTTCCTGACCCCACCGGGCGAGCTGGTCGCCGCCGTGCAGCAGGCGATTGCGGCCGAGACCGGCCTTGCCACCGAGCTGTCCACCACCGGCGGCACCAGCGACGGCCGCTTCATCGCCGCCATCTGCCCGCAGGTGATCGAATGCGGCCCGCCCAACGCGAGCATCCACAAGATCGACGAGCACATCACCGTGGCCGACATCGAGCCGCTCAAGAACATCTACCGGCGCACGCTCGAAAACCTGCACGCGCAGGCCTTGGCGGCGGTAGTATGAACGCACCCACCCCCGTGCCCAGCGCCCTGCCCGCGCTGCGCGGCGACACCATCGGCGCCCTCATCGCCAGCGGCGCGCAGCGGCTGCAGGCCGCGGGCGTGGCCTTTGGCCACGGCACCACCAACGCCCACGACGAAGCCGCCTGGCTGGTGCTCTGGCGCCTCGGACTGCCGCTCGACACGCCGCTGGGCGATGCACCTGATTCCAAGCAAAATCAGCCTGTAACTCCCGCCCAGAAAGCGTTGGTAGCTACACTTTTTGATGAACGCATCGGCACACGCAAGCCCGCGGCCTACCTCACGCGCGAGGCCTGGCTGCAGGGCGTACCGTTCTATGTGGACGAGCGCGCCATCGTGCCGCGCAGCTTCATTGCCGAATTGATCGCCGATGGCGGCTTTGACGAATGGCTGGGCGAACACACGCACCAGGTGCTCGACCTGTGCACCGGCAACGGCAGCCTGGCCGTGCTGG
>NZ_MWOM01000023.1:7257-16729 GCF_012931925.1 Acidovorax sp. SRB_24 | reverse complement strand
GCGCGCATCAACGTCGACCGGCACGGCCTGCAAAAGCGCATCGCGCTGCAGCAGTCCGACGGCCTGGCCGAGCTGCCCGGCCCGTGGGACCTGATCCTCTGCAACCCGCCCTATGTCAACAGCGACAGCATGTCCCAGCTGCCCCCCGAGTACCGCGCCGAGCCCGCGCTGGCGCTGGCCGGTGGCAACGACGGCATGGACTTCATCCGGCGCCTCCTCGCCGATGCCCCCGCGCGCATGAGCGCGCACGCCGTGCTCGTGCTGGAAATCGGCAACGAGCGCGCTTTTTTCGAGGCCGCCTTTGCGCAGCTGCCCGTGTTCTGGCTGGACACCAGTGCAGGCGAAGACCAGGTTCTGCTGGTCACGCGCGAGGCCCTCATCCGTTTTCTTCCCTCTTAATGATCACTCTTAAAAACGTCACCTTGCGCCGCAGCGCCAAGGTGCTGCTCAACGCCGTCAACGCCACCATCAACCCCGGCGAAAACGTCGGCCTGGTCGGGCGCAACGGCGCCGGCAAATCCAGCCTGTTCGCCCTCTTCAACGGCAGCCTGCACGAGGACGGCGGCGACTTCTACATTCCCACGCAGTGGCGCATGGCGCAGGTCGCGCAGAACATGCCCGAAACCGACGAGCCCGCGACCGCCTTCGTGGTCGCGGGCGACACGCGCCTAGCCGACCTCGAAGCCCAGCTGGCCCAGGCCGAGGCGGCAGACGACGGCATGGCGATTGCCCACGCCTACACCGACCTGGCCGACGCCGGCGCGCACGACGCCGTGCCGCGCGCCCAGGCACTGATCCTCGGGCTGGGCTTCAAGGTGTCGGAGCTCGACAAGCCCGTGAACAGCTTCTCGGGCGGCTGGCGCATGCGCCTGCAGCTGGCGCGCGCGCTGATGTGCCCGTCCGACCTGCTGCTGCTCGACGAGCCCACCAACCACCTGGACCTGGACGCCCTGGTCTGGCTCGAAGCCTGGCTCAAGCGCTACGAGGGCACGATGATCGTCATCAGCCACGACCGCGAGTTCCTCGACGCCGTGACCAACGTCACGATGCACATCGACAACGCCCAGCTCACGCGCTATGGCGGCAACTACAGCAAGTTCGAGGAGCTGCGCGCGCAGCAGCTCGAACTGCAGCAAGCGAGTTTTTCGAAGCAGCAGGACAAGATCGCCCACCTGCAGAAATTCATCGCCCGCTTCAAAGCCAAGGCCAGCAAGGCCAAGCAGGCGCAGAGCCGCGTTAAGGCGCTCGAGCGCATGGAGAAGATCGCGCCCGTGCTGGCCGATGCCGACTTCACCTTCGAGTTCAAGGAGCCGCTCAACCTGCCCAACCCGATGCTGGCGATCACCGACGCGGCCTTCGGCTACCTCGGCGACGACGGGGTCGAGACCACCATCCTGCACAACGTCAGCCGCAGCGTGCTGGCGGGCCAGCGCATCGGCATCCTGGGCGCCAACGGCCAGGGCAAGTCCACCCTGGTCAAGACCATCGCGCGCACCATGGCGCCGCTGGCCGGCACCGTGACCGAGGGCAAGGGCCTGTCGATCGGCTACTTTGCGCAGCAGGAGCTCGACGTGCTGCGCCCGCACGAGAACCCGCTCGAGCACATGGTGCGCCTGGCGCGGGAGCTGGGCCCGAGCAGCCGCGAATCGGGCCGCGAGCAGGATCTGCGCAACTTCCTGGGCACGTTCAACTTCAGCGGCGACATGGTCAAGCAGACCGTGGGCAGCATGAGCGGCGGCGAGAAGGCCCGCCTGGTGCTGGCCATGATCGTCTGGCAGCGCCCCAACCTGCTGCTGCTCGACGAGCCCACCAACCACCTGGACCTGGCCACGCGCGAGGCGCTGTCGATGGCGCTCAACGAGTTCGAAGGCACGGTGATGCTGGTCAGCCACGACCGCGCCCTGCTGCGCGCCGTCTGCGACGAGTTCTGGATGGTGGGCCGCGGCGCGGTCGGCCCGTTCGACGGCGACCTCGACGACTACCAGCGCTACCTGCTCGACGAAGCCAAGCGCCAGCGCGAACTGGCCAAGACCGAAGCGGTCGCCAGCGCCGCGGCCAAAGCCGCCGCGCTGGCGACCGCCGCAGCGCCAGCCCCGGTTTCGATAGCTGTCAGCGCAAGCGTGGCAAGCGCTGGCGGCCAAAAAGTGCCTGCATCGACCGACCACAGCGCGCCCCCGGCGCGCGACGCCCGCGACCAGCGCAAGCAAGACGCCCTGGCGCGCCAGCAGCAGGCCGAAAAGCTGCGCCCGCTCAAGCGCGAGCTGGAAAAAATCGACCAGCGCCTGGCCGAACTCGCCGCCGAGCGCACGGCGCTCGAAGAGCGCCTCACGCAAGCCCTGCCGCCGGCCGAGATCGCCGACTGCGGGCGCCGCCTCAAGGCCAGTGGCGACGAAACGGCCGCGCTCGAAGAACGCTGGCTGGAGCTGTCGGGCCAGCTGGAGGCGGCTGCAAGCCCGTCCGCGTAAGCGCGCGGGCGCACTGACCCTGAAAAGCAGCGCAAACCATTGTCCCGGCATGGGTTTTAGCTACATTTTTCATAGCGAAAATAAAAGTGCTTACATAGGCCCAAGCCCTGTTGCATTTTTAGCGGTCATGGGTGTCAACGCCGTCCCGGGCGGCTGCGTTGTAGGTTCATCAACGGAACTACTCCCATGACCATGACCACCATCCTGTCCACCTGGCCCGAAGACGAACGCGACCGCAAACGCGCTCCTGCCCGCTTCTGAGGCCCTTCGCCTGCGCCTCTGCGCAGCCCTTCCGATCCTTTTGACAGAAACGCCCGCAATTTGCGGGCGTTTTTGCGTGGGGTTGCCCCACCATGCGCTAGCCGCCTGCTGGCGCAGCGCCATCAAAAAAGCCGCTCCCAGCATGCGGAGCGGCTTCAAGGTACGGGAGGGGGCGCCCCCGTTGGCACCCGCCCTGCGCGCAGTCAGCCCATGTGCAGTCCGCCGTTGACCGAGAAGTCGGCGCCGGTGGCGTAGCCGCCTTCGTCCGATGCCAGCCACGCGATGATGGAGGCGATCTCGCTGGGCTCGCCCAGGCGCTTGACCGGCACGGTGGCGACGATCTTTTCAAGCACGTCGGCGCGGATGGCCTTGACCATGTCGGTGCCGATGTAACCCGGGCTCACGGTATTCACCGTCACGCCCTTGGTCGCCAGTTCCTGCGCCAGCGCCATGGAAAAACCGTGCATGCCGGCCTTGGCGGCCGAATAGTTGGTCTGACCGGCCTGGCCTTTTTCGCCATTGACCGAGCTGATGTTGACGATGCGGCCCCAGCCCTTTTCAACCATGTCGGCCACCACCTGCTTGGTGACGTTGAACATGCTGTTGAGATTGGTCTCGATCACGGCGTCCCAGTCTTCGCGGGACATTTTCAGAAACATGCGGTCGCGCGTGATGCCGGCGTTGTTGACCAGCACATCGATGCTGCCGTGCTCGGCCTTGGTCTTGCTGAAAGCCTCGACCGTGGAGTCCCAGTCGCCCACGTTGCCCACCGACGCGTGGAAGGTGTAGCCCAGCGCCTTTTGCTCGGCCAGCCATTTGGCATGGTCGCGCGTGGGACCGCAGCCTGCGACAACCGTGAACCCATCCTTGTGGAGGCGCTGGCAAATGGCGGTGCCGATGCCCCCCATGCCGCCGGTGACATACGCTACTTTTTTGCTCATCTTGATCTCCTCTTGTTGGATGCTGGGACCGCTCCCACTCTAGCGGTCTTCGGCGCGCCGGCTGTCCACGTAAACACGGAGGCGCGCGGCCCCACAGGCGCCGTTTGCTCAGCGCTCGAGCGCCAGGGCCACGCCCATGCCGCCGCCAATGCACAAAGCGGCCAGGCCTTTCTTCGCATCGCGGCGCTGCATTTCATGCAGCAGCGTGACCAGGATGCGGCAGCCCGACGCGCCGATGGGGTGGCCGATGGCGATGGCACCGCCATTGACGTTGACCTTGGCCGGATCGATGGCGAGTTCCTGGTTCACGGCGCAGGCCTGGGCGGCGAAGGCTTCGTTGAGTTCGAACAGGTCGATGTCGGACGCGCTCCAGCCCGCGCGCTGCAGGGCCTTGCGCGTGGCAGACACGGGGCCCATGCCCATGGTGGCCGGGTCCAGGCCGTTGGTGCCAAAGGACGCAATGCGCGCCAGGGGGGTGAGCCCCAGGGCGGCCGCCTTCCTGGCGCTCATCACCACGACAGCGGCAGCGCCGTCGTTCAGGCCCGAGGCGTTGCCCGCCGTCACGCTGCCGGCCTTGTCGAAGGCCGGGCGCAGGCTGGCCAGCCCCTCGGCATTGGACTTGCGGTTGATGAATTCATCGGCGTTGAAGACGATGGGGTCGCCCTTTTTCTGCGCCAGGCGCACGCCGACGATCTCGTCAGCGAAGCGGCCCGCGTCCTGCGCGGCCGCCGCTTTCTGCTGGCTGCCCAGGGCCAGCGCATCCTGCATGTCGCGCGTGATGCCGTACTGCTTGGCCACGTTCTCGGCGGTGATGCCCATGTGGTACTGGTTGTACACGTCCCAGAGGCCGTCGACGATCATGGTGTCGACCATCTTCCAGTCGCCCATACGCTGACCATCGCGCGAGCCATTGAGCACATGGGGGCTGGCGCTCATGTTTTCCTGGCCACCGGCCACGACGATTTCGCTGTCGCCCGTGGCCACCGCCTGGGCTGCCAGCATCACTGCCTTCAGGCCCGAACCGCAGACGGCGTTGATGGTCATCGCCGGGGTTTCCTTGGCCACGCCGGCCTTCATCATGGCCTGGCGCGCGGCGTTCTGGCCGACGCCCGCGGTGAGGACCTGGCCCATGATGACTTCACCCACCTGGTCCAGGCCCACGCGCGCGCGCGCCAGCGCTTCCTGGATCACGATGCTGCCCAGCTCGGTGGCCGGGGTCTTGGCCAGCGCGCCGCCAAACTTGCCCACCGCCGTGCGGGTGGCCGAAACGATAACGATGTCTTCCATGGTGTGGTCCTTGTGTAAATGGGTCGGCGCCGGAGATCAGGCCTTCTGCTGGACGTAGCGGCCAGGCGCAGGCTCGATCGCCTTGAATTTTGCCCCTTTGCCGTAGGTTTTGGGTGCCGGGATCTGCGCGCCCGCATGGGCTTGCAGCCAGGTGCTCCAGTCGGTCCACCAGCTGCCGGGGTGTTCTTCGGCGCCCTCCAGCCAGGCGTCGAAGGTCTTGGGCAGCTTGCCGTCGGCGCGGATCCAGTGGCTGCGCTTGTTCTTGGATGGCGGGTTGATGACTCCCGCGATGTGGCCCGAGGCCCCCATCACAAAACGCTTGGGGCCCGGCAGCACCTGGGTGGAGGCATAGGCGGCACCGATGGGCACGATGTGGTCCTCGCGCGAGCCATAGATGTAGGTCGGCAGCGTCAGCTGGCTCAGGTCCAGCTTTTCGCCGCACACGGTCAGCTTGCCGGATTCGATGAGCTTGTTTTCCAGGTACATGTTGCGCAGGTACCAGGCATAGAAAGGTCCGGGCAGGTTGGTGCTGTCGCTGTTCCAGTACAGCAGGTCGAACGGCGGCGGGGTCTCGCCCTGGAGGTAATTGCCCACCACGTAGTTCCAGACCAGGTCGTTGGGGCGCAGGAAGCTGAACGTGGAGGCCAGGTCCTTGCCCTGCATCATGCCGCCCTGGCCCATCTGCATTTCACGGAAGCGCACGGACGCCTCGTCGATGAAGACGTCGAGGATGCCGGTGTCGGTGAAGTCGATCAGCGTGGTCAGGAAGGCGGCGCTGGCCACGGGCTCGCGCCCGCGCGCCGCCAGCACGGCCAGGGCGTTGCTCAGGATCGTGCCTCCCACGCAAAAGCCCAGCGCGTTGATCTGCTCGGCGCCCGAGATCTGCTGCACCACGTGGATGGCCTCGATGGCGCCGTCCTCCACATAGTGGTCCCAGGTCTTGTCCGCCATTGACGCATCGGGGTTGCGCCAACTCACGACAAAGGTGCGCTGGCCCTGGCTGACCGCATAGCGGATCAGCGAGTTGTCGGGCTGCAGGTCGAGGATGTAGAACTTGTTGATGCACGGCGGGATGAGCAGGAAGGGCCGCTCGTACACCTTGGCCGTGAGCGGCTTGTATTCGATGAGCTGGAACAGCTCGTTCTCGAACACCACGGCGCCCTCGGTCGTGGCCACGTTGCGGCCCACTTCAAACAGGCTCTCGTCGGTCATCGAGACGTGGCCCTGGCGCATGTCGCGCAACAGGTTCTGCAGGCCCTTGGCGATGCTCTCGCCCTGGGTTTCGATCGCCTTTCGCTGCGCCTCGGCGTTGAAGGCCAGGAAGTTGCTCGGCGCCATGGCGGCCAACCACTGCTCCACGCCGAAGCGGATGCGTGCGCGGGTCTTGGCGTCGGCGTCCACGGCCTCGGCCAGGCCCATGAGCGTGCGCGCGTTGAGCAGGTAGGTGGCGGCAGAAAACGACGCCACCGGGTTGCGCGACCAGCCGTCGCCGCTGAAGCGCTTGTCTTGCGCTGCCACCGGCGCTGCGCCCTGGCTCCACAGCTCGCGGATCTGGTCGAGGTACTGCTGCTGCAGCGTCTGGATCTTTTCGGGGGCGAAGTGCACGGGCGCAGGCAACTGGGGGGCGCCCACATCGACACCCTGGAAGGATTGCAGCGCACGTGACCAGCTTTCGCCGAAAATCTGCTGGAATTGCTGGGCACTTTGGTCCCAGAGTGAATCAGAATCCATGCTGCCTCCTTTGGGTGCGAAGAACCCGCTCACTGTGCGTGGTTGCCACCCGATTGTTGCCGAGCACTCGGCTATGGTAACGCTCCAATCCCTTTCTTTTCCTTACGTGGACCGCTGATGTATCTGGTCGTTATCGCGTGGCTTTACGTCACCATCATGATGGCCGTGGCCGAAGCCACGAGCACCACGGGCTCGCTGCTGGGCGCCGCCATCACCTTTGTGCTGTATGGCCTGCTGCCCTTGTCCATCGTCGTGTACATCCTCGGCACGCCGGGGCGCCGGCGCGCCATCCACGCGCGCGAGATGGCCGAGCGCGCAGCCGCCGCGCAGGAGGCCTCGGCTGCGGCTTCAGCCGATCCAGACGCACGCGGCGAAGCGCCCGCTGCCGCCGAGGGCGGCACTGTCGCGCCGGTGCGAAAAGAACCTTGAAGGGTTCGCCACCGTGCACCAGGCGGCGCTGCTGTCGTTGCCATAGACCGCGCTGACGCCGAGCGCATGCAGGCGCTGGCGCGCCAGCGCCGCCAGGTCGGCCAGGTATTTGCCGGAACCATGCGGCCGAAAGTGCTGCGCCGCCGCGCCGTCGTGCGCGCAAAAGGCGGCGTGCACCTCGGCGCCTACCTCAAAAGCCTGCGGGCCGATGCACGGGCCGAGCCAGGCCAGCGTGTCGGTTGCAACGGGCACTTGCTGCGGCTGCACGGGCGGTGCATTCACTCCATTTTTGATAGCTGCTTGCACAGACCCTGCAAGCGCCAGGGCCGAAAACTCCCGGAAAACCGCTTCCAGCACGCCGCCCTCCTTCCCTCCTGCCAGACCACGCCAGCCGGCATGGGCTGCGGCCACGGCACGGCCCTGGCGGTCGGTCAGCAGCACCGGCAGGCAGTCGGCCACCATGATGGTGCAGACCTGCCCAGGCGCGGTGGCCACGCAGGCATCGGCGCAGTTGCCATCCTGCAGGCTGGCCCCCAAGGCGAGCACCCGCGTTCCATGCACCTGCTGCAGAAATATGGCATGCGCCCCCGGCGTGGCAGCGGCCAGCGCCGCCTGCAGCACGCGCCGGTTGGCCTGCACGGCAGCCGGGTCATCGCCCACATGGCCCCCGAGGTTCAGGCTGTCGTACGGCGCCGCGCTGGCGCCGCCGGCGCGCGTGGTGCACAGCGCATGCACATGGGCGGGCGCGGGCCAGTCGGGGACCAGCCAGTCGAGGTGCATGGCAGGCCTTGGGCTCACGCTTCGGCGTCGGGGCAGGCCGAGGGCTGCGCCTGCTGGAAAGCCGGCAGGGCCATGCAGCCATCGAAAGCCGCGAGCGTGCGCGGCAGGCCGTCCAGGTTCACATGGAAGCGCTGGGCATTGAAGATCTGCGGCACAAGGCAGCAGTCGGCCAGCGTGGGCGTGTCGCCCCAACAGTACTGCGACGGCGCCTGGCATGCGGATTCGCGCTCCTGCGCCAGCAGGGCCAGCTGGCGCTCGAAGGCTTCGAGGCCGCTGCGCACCCAATGGTGGTACCAGGCGTTCTTGGCGTCGTCACCGACCTTGATCTCGTGCACCAGGTATTTGAGCACGCGCAGGTTGTTGAGCGGATGGATCTCACACGCCACCATCTGGGCCAGCGCGCGCACGCGTGCGCGCTCCAGCGCGCCGCCGGGCAGCAATGCGGGTGCGGGGTGGGTTTCATCGAGGTATTCGATGATGGCCATCGACTGGCCCAGGGTGTGGCCGTCGTCCGTTTCGAGCGCCGGCACCAGCGCGTCGCCCAGCCGCGCCGCATAGGCGGCCTGCCGGTGCTCGGCGCGCACCAGGTGCACGGGCACATAGTCGTAGGGCAGGCCCTTGAGCTGCAGCGCGATGCGCACGCGGAACGAGGCCGAGGAGCGAAAGTAGTTGTAGAGCTTCATGGGGCGTCCTGTAAAGGCGGTGGAACAGAATTGGGCGCTGCGCCGATGGGTGCGTGGTCCGCACAGCCCCACAGCCAGCCGGCCAGCCACCCTGCCGGCCCGGCACCGCGCCGGCAGCGGCCCTTCACCCGCCAGTGCCGCGCGCCGCCCGTCCAAGCGGGCTGCCATGGCCGCGAGTGTATCGGGCCCATGGCACACTGCTGCGTGCTTGCGCACGCGCGGCCTCGCCGGCGACGCACCCCTTCCACCCATTGACGCAGAAAGTCCCGCATGAGCTATGTATTTCCTCCGGCCCCGGTGGCCAGTGTTCCCGTGGTTGGCACCAGCGAGCGTTTTCCGGTGCACCGCATCTATTGCGTGGGCCGCAACTACGAAGAGCACGCCAAGGAAATGGGCTTCACCGGCCGCGAGCCGCCGTTCTTCTTCATGAAACCGGCCGACGCCGCCCTGCCCGTGAACGCGGGCGAGACCGGCCAACTGCCCTACCCCAGCCTGACAGCCAACCTGCACCATGAGATCGAACTCGTCGTGGCGATCGGCAAGGGGGGCAAGAACATCGCGGCGGCCGATGCGGCCCAGCACATCTTTGGCTACGCCGTGGGTCTGGACATGACGCGGCGCGACCTGCAGAACGAGATGAAAAAGCAGGGACGCCCCTGGTGCATCGGCAAGGGCTTCGAGCACAGCGCCCCGATCGGCCCGATCACGCCCGCGGCGCAGGCCGGCGATGTGCAGAACGCCGCCATCTGGCTGCAGGTCAACGGCGCAGACCGCCAGCGCAGCACGGTGGCGCAGCTCATCTGGAACATTGCCGAGACCATCGAGCACGTCTCGGCCGCCTGGGAGCTGCAGCCCGGCGACCTGATCTACACCGGCACGCCCGAAGGCGTGGCCG
>NZ_MWOM01000023.1:0-7182 GCF_012931925.1 Acidovorax sp. SRB_24 | reverse complement strand
CTGCGGCACCGCGGTGGTGTACCGCGTCCCCGATGACGGCGACACCCGCCAGCGTGCCGTGTGCCCGGCCTGCCAGACCATCCACTACGAAAACCCGCTCAACGTGGTCGGCACCGTGCCCGAGCTGGCCGACGGCCGCGTGCTGCTGTGCAAGCGCGCCATCGAGCCGCGCTATGGCAAGTGGACCCTGCCGGCCGGCTTCATGGAACTCGATGAAACCACCGCCGAAGGCGCCGCGCGCGAGACCGACGAGGAAGCCGGCGCGCAGATCGAGATGGGCCCGCTGTTTTCGCTGCTGAACGTGCGCCGCGTCGGCCAGGTGCACCTGTTTTACCGTGCCACCCTGCTCAGCGACCAATTCAACCCGGGCTTCGAGACGCTGGAGGCGCGCCTGTTCACCGAGAGCGAGGTGCCCTGGGACGAACTGGCGTTCCGCACTGTCAAGGCCACGCTGGAGCGCTACTTTGCCGACCGGCGCGCCGGCGCGTTCGGGCTGCACTGCATCGATATCGAATAGCCGATCGGGCCCGCCAGGAGCTCGCATGCCGCCAGGCCAGCGCCCGCTGCACTGGCGCCTGCAGTCTCAATGGGGCAGCTTGAGGGCTTTCCAGCCCGCGTGGTCGAAATGGCTGCCGTAGGTGTTGAGCGCTTGCGCAAGCTTGACGACGCCAGAAGCCCTCTCGCTGTCGCCTTCCTTGCCCTGCACGGCTTCAACGCCGCCCATGAGGTTGGCAATCACTGCATGCAACTGCGCGTCGGCCTTGGGTTCGAGCTTGCAGTTTTCGACGATGTAGGCGACTTGCGCCGAGACCGTCGCGCCCAGAGCGTCATAGTTTGCCGCTGTGGCCTTGCCAGCGTGTGCTGCCGGCAAAGTGCGGCTAACCGCTGCCTGTATCGCCGCCATGCCCTTGCGCAGCGGCGCATCGATGGCCCATTTTTTTCCGGCGTTGAGTTCCACTGTGAGGGGCGTGGCGCTCGCGTGGTCGTGGCCTGCGGGGGTGGCGGCCCCTGCTGCGGCGGGCAGTGTCAGGGCAGCGGCGAGAAACAGGTACAGCGGTGATTTCATGGGATGGCTCCAGTGGGTTGAATGCACATGGGACCTGCAAATGGCAGGCCTTGCTGCTTCAAACGTGCGGCACCGACAAATGTTCCATTTGTTTTGCATCTTTCCTGTCTCTTGCGCTGCGTCCTATGCTGGCCTCAATGGCGGTGCAGCAACTCCTCTTCGGTGGATTCCTGGGCATAGCGGCTCAGCAGCAAGGCCATCAGCGTGGCGCGCTGGCCATCGTTGAGCAATACGCGCTCGGCCAGCAGCTGCTCGATCACGCGTTGCTGCTGCGCGTTTTGCAGCGCGGCGATCCGGGCCTGCTCGGCATTGATGGCTGCCCGGTCGATCTGCGAAGCAAAAATGTGCCGCACCAGCGACTCGCGGTGTTGGCGGATTTCGCCCCAGTTGGCCGCCAGATCGCGTAAAAAATGGGGTTCAAGCGCCTGCCAGCGCTGGCGCTGGTCGGCGTTCAGTTGCAAATAGTCCGCCAGGTTCAAAGGCAGCACGTGCATGGCCTTGGCGGCGGGCGACAGTTGCAGCTGGTGCACAGCGACCGCCGCGACAATGCCGAGATTCAGGGCCAACGACACGGCCAGAAGCCATTGGGAGGCGGTGGGGCGTTTCATGGCATTCCTTTAGAGAGGCGGCAAATTTCGGCGGCGGCGCACAGGCCGCCCGGCGGAACGGGGTCGAACACCCGCACAAGGCTGGCGCTTGGCGCGCGCGCAGCGCCCGCTCCCAAGAGCAACCCTCCCATCCAGACGCCCGATGCCAAGGCCAGCCCCGTCGCCAACCCTGCGGGCACCCAGCCCAGCCAGCGGCCGGCAGCTGGCCGCATGCCCGGTGGTTGGGCGCACAGGCGGTCGTTCAGTTGCGCGGCGAGATCGAAACCCAAGCGGGGCGACGGCAGCTTTCGCAGGCCGTTCCGCAGGGCGGCGATGTCATTGAGCCGCTGCTGGCACAGGGGACAGCCCTGCAAATGGCGGTCGAATCTGGCACGTTCGGCGGGCGGCATCTGGTGATCGGCATAGACAGACAGCTTGTGGTGTTGGGGGCAGGTCATGGCAGGGTCTCCATTCAGCGCGGCATTCTCTCCAGCAGACCGGCACGTGCGCGTGCAATGCGCGATTTGACGGTGCCCAGGCCGATGTCGAGCACGGCGGCAATCTCTTCGTAAGACATGTCTTCTATTTCCCGCAGCAGCAGGATTTCGCGGTGTTCGGTGGGCAGGCGCGCCAGGGAGGCTTCGAGGCCCTGGTAGCGCTGCACGGTTTCCAGCACGGCATCGGGCCCGGGCGCCGGGTCCGGGCAAAGAGCTTCTTCTTCGTCGCTCAGAGGGACGAAATCCACCCGCTTGCCGCGCCGCAACCAGTCAAAAGCCAGGTTGCGGGCAATGCGAAACAGCCAGGTGCTGAGCCGCGCCTGCGGCGTCCAGCGCGGCAGGGCCTTGTAGGCGTTCAAAAAAGTGTCCTGGGTCAACTCCAGCGCATCGTCGTGCGAGCGGGTCAAGCGCACGAGAAAGCGGTAGATGCGGTCCTGAAAGCGTGCCACCAACTCTGAAAAAGCCGCCCGCTCACCCCGCTGTGCGTGCGCAGCGCATTCTTCGTCTTGGAGATGGCTGAAAATTCCCATGGGGTTTGATGGCTTCAACGCGCGAGCCGCCTGAAAGTTCCCTGGTTTGCAGAACCCGGGGGGCTGGGGTCGACAGACAGGCATCTTGACACGCGCCGCACGCCCGCTTTCCATGGATCTATGAATCGCGCCCGATTGGGACTCTCGCTGCTGCGCGGATTGCACCGCCTGGACTGGATCGATACAGACCAAGTGTGTTGAGACGGCGAGGGATGGCCAATTTGCGTAATCACGATCCAAGAAGCCGCATGCCCCCTGCATTGCCAAGCAAGAAGCTTGATATCGCCCACTCTTTCCTCGGCATGGGCGTTTGCTTAATTCATGTAAGTTACATTCAATGGAGGCTGAATGAGGCTTTTTCTGCCCGCTTCCGGAAAGCTGTCTTCCTTCCGCCAAGCGGCAGCGCAGGCGCAGGCACCGGCGGTGGAAAGCGAGGCGCCTGCGCGCTGCGCCTCAATCGGGCTGAGGCCTTCTATCCCAGCTTGCCCAGGATGCCGGCCATCTCGTCCTTGGTGAAGGCTCGCAGGGTTTGCATGCGAATATTGCCCGCGGAGGCAATGGCCAGGCCGAAGGCGGTGGCCGAGGTGTCGTCGGGCGCCTCGATGAACGCGACCAGGTCGTAGGGACCAAGGGTCCAATAGATCTGGGGCATCTTGGCGCCGAATTTCGAAGCGGCATCCTTCACAGCGTCGGCGCGTTTGGTCGTCTCCTTGACCGTGCGGATGCCTTGGTCCGTGAAGTTGCACAGTGCGATGTAAGTTGCCATGGTATTTCCTTTGCGCAAAGGGGCCCCATCGGTGAACCGGTTGGGCAGGCCCCGTTGCGCAACCGGCAATCCATGCTCACCTGGTGGACGGAGAAAGCGCAGGCCGAGGGCGCCTGCAGGCTGAGGGGAGCCGTCTGGCCTGTGCGCCACGGTGCGCCCGCTTTGCCCCAAAGTCAACGTACCGGCACCCGCGGGAGTGGATGGGTGACCCGGGCGCGGCTGCCGCACGGGGCGGGCCCGGCGGCAAACGCCTTGGATCAAGGGTCCGAGTCGGTGCTCACCGGTGGCAGGTTCGCCTCGGGCACTGCAGCACGCGCCGCACCCCCCTGCCCCGCCCCGGCGGGCCCGCTGGACCAGGGCGAGAGGGACGGGCCACTGGCCTCCGAGCGGTCACCGGGCACCACGACGAAGGCCGGCAGCGCGGACAGCGGCGTCGGGCTGGCGTCGGGCAGCGGCAGCAGCTCGGACGATTCGGTGATCTGCGGCAGTGCCGGCGGAGGCTCGGCGGCCTGGGGCGCGCGGCGCGGTGCGGGCTCGGGCGCCTCCTCGGGCGGCGTCGTGCCGGCTCCCCAGGCCTGCCAGCGTTCGCGCAGGCGCGTGGCAAGCTGGTGCCACCAGCGCGTGTCTTCCTCGTCCACGAAGCGCTGGCGTGCATCGATGGCCTTGGCGCGCAGGCTTTGCTGGAAGAAGTCGCCCACCATGGGCAGCGCGCTGTGGGCGCCCTGGCCCCAGTGGTCGCTGCGCAGCGTGATGCGGCTGTCGTTGAAGCCCACCCACGCACCGGCCACCAGCTGCGGGTGCATGAGGATGAACCAGCCGTCGGCGTTGTCCTGCGTGGTGCCGGTCTTGCCCGCCACGTCGGCGCGGATGCCGTAGCGCGTGCGGATCGCGCTGCCCGTGCCCTTGTCGATCGCGGCGCGCAGGGCGTTGCGCAGGGTTTGCGCGGCCTGGGTGGCCAGCGCGGTGCGGGGTTTCGGGGGTTCGAAGGCCTCCAGCAGCTTGCCACTGCGGTCCTTGATGCGCGTGACCCACACGGGCTCGACGGCCATGCCGGCATTGGCAATGGTCGCGTAGGCGCTGACCATTTCCTTGAGCGTGACCGGGCTGGTGCCCAGCGCGAGCGAGGGCACCACGTCGAGCGGAGACTCGCGCACGCCCATGGCGCGCGCGAGCTGCGCCACCTTGGCGGGGCCGACCTGCTGCACCAGCTCGGCGGTGATGGTGTTCTTGGAGTACGCCAGCGCGTCGGCCAGCGCCATCGGCTGGCCGCTGGGCGGTCCGCCGTCGCTGGGGCGCCAGACCTCGCCGCCGGGCAGCGCGATCTCCACCGCCTGGTCCACCCGCGTGTCGCTCGCCAGGGCGCCCTGCGCAAAGGCGGCGCCGTACACAAAGGGCTTGAAGGTGGAGCCCGGCTGGCGACGCGCCTGCTGCACATGGTCGAAGGGGTCGAGCGCAAAGTCGCGGCTGCCCACCCAGGCCAGGATCTCGCCGGTCTGCGGCGCCAGGGCCAGAAAGCCGGCCTGCACGCGCGTCTTGCCTTGGCGCAGCGCGCGCAGGAAGGCCGCGTCCGCCAGCAGCGCCTTGGCGGCGGCGTCGGGTGCCTCGCCTTGCGCGACGGCGGTGCGGAATTCGGGCGACTCGCGCACCAGGCGCTGCACCAGCGGGTTGGCAGCGCTCCAGCCGCTGCGCTGGCCCCAGGCGGCGTCGGCCACGCCCTGCAGCACGCGGCCCTGGCGTGCCACGGCCTGGGTGGCCAGGGACTGCAGGCGCGCGTCGAGCGTGGTGTGCACCACCAGGCCGTCGGTGTAGATGTTGTAGCCGTTGCGGTCGGCCCAGGCGATCAGCCATTTGCGCAGCTGCTGCGCAAAGTGCGGCGCCGGCCCGGGCGGCTCCGACTGGCGTTCGAAATTGATGCGCAGCGGGCGTTTCTGCAAGGCCACGAGCTGCGCCGGGTCGAGCTTGCCGCGCTTGGCCATCTGCGCCAGCACCGTGTTGCGCCGCGCCTGGGCGCGCTCGGGGTTCTGCACCGGGTTGTAGTAGCTCGTGCCCTTGAGCATGCCGATCAGCGTGGCGCTTTGCAGCACCGTGAGCCGGCGCGCCGAGGTGTCGAAATAGGTGCGCGCCGCCATCTCGATGCCCCAGGCGTTGTAGAGAAAGGGCACGGTGTTCAGGTAGGTCTCGAGGATCTCGTCCTTGGAGTACGCCCACTCGATCTTGAACGCGGTGATCGCCTCCTTGAGCTTGCGCGTGAGCGTGGGTGCGCGGCCGATGTCTTCCGGATAGAGGTTGCGCGCCAGCTGCTGGGTGATGGTCGAGCCGCCCTGGCGGTCGCCCGAGAACGTGGCCAGCGCGGCGCCGGCCGTGCGCCGCCAGTCCATGCCCCAGTGCTGGTAGAAGCGGTGGTCCTCGGTGGCGATGAGCGCATCGACCACCTGCGGCGCGATGGCCTTGAGCGGCACCCATTCGCGGTGCACCCATTGGTACTCGGCCAGCAGCTCGCCGCCGCGCGCCAGCACCTGCGCGGGCTGCTCGGTCCTGGCCTTGCGGATGTCGCTGATCGACGGCGTGAACGGCACCAGCACCAGCGCATACAGCAGGCATAGCTCCGGCACCGCCGCGGCGCCCAGCGCCACGCCGCGCCGCGTGGGGCGGCGCAGATGGGGTGCGAGGCGCTGGCGCCAGCCGCTCAGGCGCGCGGACAGGGAGGCAATGGCAGGGTGCATGGCGGGGACGGAAATGGTTCAGGCGAGCGGGGGTGCGGGCACAGCGTGCAAGGCGGCATCAGATTTTCAGGAAAATAGCCTTCCAGCCCTTTTGCAGCAAGCGCTTGCAGCTATGAATTTGATATTGAAAAAGCCGCCACAGGGGCGGCTCGGGCGGCGCACAAGTGCGGGGCGTGGCGCTGCGCGTGCCGCCTTCATGGCGCCGCCAGCAGCGCCAGCATGCCCGCCTCGTCGAGCACGGGCACGCCCAGCGCTTGCGCCCTGGCGAGTTTGCTGCCCGCGTCCGCGCCGGCCACAACGTAGCTGGTTTTCTTGCTGACCGAGCCGGCCACCTTGGCACCGGCGGCTTCGAGCAGGTCTTTGGCCTGGTCGCGGCTGAGCGTGGGCAGCGTGCCGGTGATCACCACCGTCGTGCCAGCCAGCGCCTGGGCCGCGCGCTCGGCGGGGGCGCCCTCTTCCCAGGCCACGCCGCAGGCGCGCAGCTGCTCGACCACCTCGCGGTTGTGCGGCTGGTCGAAAAAAGTGCGCAGGCTGTGCGCGACCACGGGGCCGACATCGTTGACCTGCAGCAGCTGCGCCTCGGTCGCGTCCATGATCGCGTCGAGGCTGCCGAAGTGGCGCGCCAGGTCCTTGGCCGTGGCCTCGCCGATGTGGCGAATGCCGAGGGCAAACAGAAAGCGCGCCAGCGTGGTGCGCTTGGACTTCTCCAGCGCCGCGAGCACGTTCTGCGCCGACTTGTCGGCCATGCGCTCGAGCGCCAGCAGCGAAGTCAGGCACAGCCGGTACAGGTCGGGCAAGGTGCGGATCACGCCCGACTCGACCAGCTGGTCGACCAGCTTGCCGCCCAGGCCCTCGATGTCCATGGCGCGGCGCGCGGCAAAGTGCAGCAGGGCCTCCTTGCGCTGGGCGGCGCAGAACAGGCCGCCGCTGCAGCGGTGGTTGGCCTCGCCCTTTTCGCGCACCACGTCGCTGCCGCAGACCGGGCAGTGCGCGGGCATGCGGAAGTTGGGGAC
>NZ_MWOM01000122.1:1055-4734 GCF_012931925.1 Acidovorax sp. SRB_24 | reverse complement strand
GCCCTTGCGGCGGTTGCGCCCACCGCGGCGCGATGCGCCCGCGGGCCGGGGCGTGCCAGCGTCGCTGGCGGGGGCGTTCGCGGGCACCGAAGGGGCGGCCGCGCCTTCGGGGGCAGCAGGCGCGGCGGTCGGGTCGGGATCGGGCACGGAGTCGGTCATGGCAGGGCTGGTGGGGGTCAACAAAACCCTCAATCATGCCAGCCTTGGCGCAGCGGCCTGTCAGCAGCCGTTGCGGTGGCCGGCAACGGGAAGGCGCACGGGCACGCGGTATGGGCCGTTCTACACCGCGAGCGCGTCGGCCAGCACCTGCACCCAGTGGCGCACCGGTATCGCGGTGCCGCTTTGCAGATGGGTGATGCAGCCGATGTTGGCCGAGGTGATGACGGTGGGCTCCAGTGCAGCGAGGTGGTCCAGCTTGCGCTCGCGCAGCTGCTGCGACAGCGCGGGCTGCAGCACCGAATAGGTGCCCGCCGAGCCGCAGCACAGGTGCGACTCGTTGAGCGCCACGCGCACGTCGAAGCCGAGCGCGCGCAGGTGCTGCTCGACGCCGCCGCGCAGCTGCTGGCCATGCTGCAGCGTGCACGGCGGGTGGAAGGCGATGACGCCTTGCGGCACATGCGCGAGCTTGCCCTGCAGCAGCGGCACGATGTCGGGCAGCAGCTCGGAGAGGTCGCGCGTGAGCGCGCTGATGCGCGCCGCCTTGGCCGCGTACTGCGGGTCGTGCTGCAGGTGGTGGCCGTATTCCTTCACGGTGACGCCGCAGCCCGAGGCGTTCATGGCAATGCATTCCACCGCGCCGCTGTCCACGTGCGGCCACCAGGCGTCGATGTTGGCGCGCATCTGCGCCAGGCCCCCGGCCTGGTCGTTGAGGTGGAACTTGACGGCGCCGCAGCAGCCGGCCTCGGGCGCGATGACGGTCTGGATGCCGACTGCGTCGAGCACGCGCGCGGTGGCGCTGTTGATGCCCGGCGCCATGCTCGGCTGCACGCAGCCGGCCAGCAGCAGCACCTTGCGCGCATGCTCGCGCCTGGGCCAGGCGCCGGCCGGCCCAGGCGCGGGCACCTTGGCGCGCACGCCGGCGGGCAACAGGCCGCGCACCGCCTGGCCGAGCTGCATGGCGGGTGCGAACAGCGGCGAGCTCAGGCCCTCCTTGAGCGCCCAACGCGCCGCGCGTTCGCCCAGGGGGCGCGGCACCTGCTCGTCGACGAGCTTGCGGCCGATGTCGACCAAGTGGCCGTACTGCACGCCGCTGGGGCAGGTGGTTTCGCAGTTGCGGCAGGTCAGGCAGCGGTCCAGGTGCAGCTGGGTGCTGCGCGTCGGCGTGTGGCCTTCGAGCACCTGCTTGATCAGGTAGATGCGCCCGCGCGGGCCGTCGAGCTCGTCGCCGAGCAGCTGGTAGGTCGGGCAGGTGGCGGTGCAAAAGCCGCAGTGCACGCATTTGCGCAGGATGGCTTCGGCTTCGCGGCCATCGTCGGTGCCCTGGAATTGGGGAGCAAGCTGGGTTTGCATGGTGGTCGTCGGGGTGTGAAAAAGGAAAGCCGGGCGGCAGGGCTCAGAGGCTGTCTTGCACGGTGTGCTTGTTTTTGGCGCGCAGCGCCTGGCGCAGGCGCCAGAGGGCGCGCAGGCGGCCCGCGTCGGCGGCCAGGGGCGGCAGCGACAGGGCCAGGATGATGGCCGCCAGCGGCACCACCCAGACGAAGCCGACGTATTTGAAGCCGGCCGCGCCGACCACGCCACCGGCCGTGAACATGGCCAGCAGGCTGGCGTACAGGCGCATGCGCGCGTGGTTGGCGCGCACCTGGCCTTCGGCCGGGACGCCGCTGCGGTTCCAGTAGAGCATCTTGCCCATCTCGATGCCCAGGTCGGTGATGACGCCCGTCATGTGCGTGGTGCGGATCTGCGCCGCCGACATCTTGGTCACCACCGCGTTCTGCAGGCCCATGATGAACGCCAGCAGCAGCACCGTCAGCGGCACCGCAAACACGGTGTGCCAGGTCAGCGTGACGGCCCCCACCAGGCCAAACAGCAGCATCAGCACGGCTTCGAGCAGCAGCGGCAGCGCAAAGCCGCTGCGCAGGCGGTGGCTGCGCGCCCAGTTGACCAGGATGGCCGTGGTGCCCGCGCCCGACAAAAAAGCCCACAGCGTGCCCACGGCGCTGAGCACCAGGGCCATGTTGCCCAGCACCAGGTTGTCGGCCAGCAGCGACAGGAAACCCGTCATGTGCGAGGTGTACAGGTGCACGACCAGAAACCCGCCCGCGTTCACCGCGCCCGCGTTGAAGGCCAGCAGCAGGCCCAGCGTGCGGTTGGTGGACGACGTGCGGTGGCGTCCGGTGAGGTGGCGCAACCGCCGCATGCCGCTAGCCCAACGCTGCCCCGCGTGCGGGGTTGAAGATGCCGGCCGGGTCGAACGCCTGGCGCAGCCGCGCCTGGATCTTTTCCAGCGCGGCATTCTTGGGGCCAAAAACGGCCTCAGCGCTTTCTGTGCCTGCGTCTGAAGCTCTGAAAAGAGTAGCACTTCCGCCCACCTGCGCGGCCACGTCGTGCAGCGCCTGGGCGTGCGCGCGCGGCGCCTGCACCCAGCGCAGCGCGCCGTGCCACTCGACCAGCGGCGGCGCCACGCCGGCGGGCAGCGCGAGCACCGGCGCCGTGGCCGGCACCGACAGGCGCCACAGGTCCAGGCCCGGCTGCGGTGCCTGCGCACGCGCGGCAAACCAGGGCAGCCGCTGCTCGCGGCAGGCATTCCAGTCGGCGGCGACGGCCGCGTTGTCGAGGCGCTCGCCGCCCATGCTCTTGCACGCGGCCTCGACCGCGGCGACCGCGCCGCGCAGGCGCACATAGAGCTGGCCCACGCCCGCGTCTTCGACCCAGCAGCTGGCGTTGAACGGCAGCGGCTGGCCGCCCCAGGCGTGCAGGCGCGTGAGCGCCTCGGCCTGGCCGCAGGCAAAGCGCAGCGTGGCCTCGGCCGGCGCCACGGGCAGCACCTTGATGCTGACCTCGGTCAGCACGCCGAGCGTGCCCCAGGCGCCGGCCATGAGGCGCGAGACGTCGTAGCCGGCGACGTTCTTCATCACCTGGCCGCCGAAGGTCAGGTGCTCGGCGCGGCCGTTGAGCAGCTGCACGCCGAGCATGAAGTCGCGCACCGCGCCCACGCTGGCGCGCGCCGGGCCCGACAGGCCCGCCGCGACCATGCCGCCCACCGTCGCGCCGGGGCCGAAGTGCGGCGGCTCGAACGGCAGGCACTGGTGCTTTTCCGCCAGGGCGGCTTCGAGCTCGGCCAGCGGTGTTCCGGCACGCGCCGTGACCACCAGCTCGCTGGGCTCGTAGCTGACGATGCCGGTGTAGGCGCGCGTGTCGAGCACCTCGCCGCGCAGCGCCGCGCCGCCGTGAAAGTCCTTGCTGCCGCCCCCTCGGATGCGCAGCGCAGTCTGGTGCGTGGCGGCCTCGCGCACGCGGTCGGTGATCTGGGAAAGAACGGTGTCCATGCTTGGAATGGTAAGCCCGCACCCCGCACGGAGCGCGTGAATTTTCTGCACGGCGCGCATGAGCAAAGCGGCGCGCGGTCGCCCCGGCCGAGCGCAGCGATGGCCCGGGTGGCTGTTGGCTGTCGCGCTCCCCCGCCCCTCTGCCCGTGCCGAGGAGCGCAGCGCCGGGCGGAAAAAGGGCCGCGCGCTGTTTG
>NZ_MWOM01000122.1:0-1005 GCF_012931925.1 Acidovorax sp. SRB_24 | reverse complement strand
TTGGTGACTTTCTTTCGGCGAAGCGAAAGAAAGTTACTGCGCCGCCGGGCGCACATCCCGGCCTCCCAAGCCGGCAACCAGCGCAGCGGCAGAACCCGCACACGCTATCCAAGCCCTGGAATGCGACCCGAGCGCCACCATCCGCCACCGAACCGAAGCCAAAATGGCTTCAAACCATTACCACATCAGCGCCAGAAGCTATATAAAAAGGAGCAATTGGCACACAGAGGCAGGCGCAGCAAAAGGGAAACCCCTTCAACCGCGCGCCCCGCCCTTGCCCCGCTTCGCCGGCGCTTTCCCCGCCTTGCCCGTCCCCGGCCGCCGCAAAAACGCCAGCAGCCGCCGCTCCGCCGCGCTGAGCCCACGCGGCGACGCGGCGCCGCCGATGCGCTCCCAGACCCGCTGCATGCCCGGCCCCGCATCCGAGGCCAGGCGCTCGCCCAGCTCCAGCACGGCCGGGTGCACATACGACTTCTTGCAGACCGTCGGCGTGTTGCCCAGCTGGCGCGCCACCTCGACCAGAATCTGGCGCGCCGTCCAGGCCTGGGCGTCTGCGGCCGCTTGCGTGCAGGCCAGGCGCGTCAGTTCCAGCGCCTGCACCGTGCCGTGCCAGGTGCGAAAGTCCTTGGCCGTGAAATGCGGGCTGTCCGCGCCGGGCGGCGCGGCGGCCGGCAGTCCCGCGCCGTCGCCGCCAGCAGCGCTGCGCGGCCTGCGCTCGGTGATGCTGCGCAGGTAGTCGTTGACATCGCCCGAGCCCACCGTGTGCAGCGCGCCGTCGGCGTCCTCGTACTGGAACAGCTCCTGCCCCGGCAGCTGCTGGCAGCGGCGCACCAGGCGGGCCACGCGCGGGTCGTCGAGCGTGGCGCTCTGCGGCACGCCGCTCTTGCCGCGAAAGCGCAGCCGCAGCGTGCTGCCGCGCACGTCGGCGTGGCGCGCGCGCAGCGTGGTCAGGCCGTACGAGTGGTTGCTGGCCGCGTACTCCTCGTTGCCCACGCGCAGGCAGGT
>NZ_MWOM01000109.1:1619-7114 GCF_012931925.1 Acidovorax sp. SRB_24 | reverse complement strand
ACGACGGGCTTGTCGGAATGGGGCATAGGTCAGTCGATCTTGATGTTGTTCTTGCGGATGATGTCGCCGTAGCGCTTGTATTCCGCAGCGTGGAAGGCCGCGAAATCGGCCTGCGTCATGGGCGTGAGCTCCGCGCCCACGGCTTCGAGGCGAGTCTTGGTCTCGGGCATCGCCAGCACCTTGTTGACCTCGTCGTGCACGCGCTGCTGCACGGGCTTGGGGGTGGAGGCCGGCATGTAGACGCCATACCAGGCACCGATCTCGACCGCGGGCAAGCCGGATTCGGCCATGGTCGGCACGTTGGGCAGCTGGGCGTTGCGCTTGGGCGTGGTGACGGCCAGCGCGCGCAGCTTGCCGTTCTTGATCTGGCCGATCACCGACGGCATGGTGTCGAAGCTCATCTGCACCTGGCCGCTGACCAGGTCGACCAGCGCCGCCGAGCTGCCCTTGTAGGGCACGTGCACGATGTCGATGCCGGCCGCGTCCTTGAACATTTCGGCCGCGATGTGCTGCGTGCTGCCGGTGCCGCTGCTGGCGTAGTTGATGCGGCCTGGTTCCTTCTTGGCCATGGACACCAGTTCCGGCACCGTCTTGGCGGTCAGGCCGTTGGTGACGATCAGCACATTGGGCACTGTGCCAACGAAGGCCACCGGCACCAAGTCGCGGTTGTTGTCGTAGCCGAGCTTGAGCAGGTGCGGCGCAATGGCGTGGGCCGTGACCACGCCCATCACCAGCGTGTGGCCGTCGGTGGACTTGGCGGTGGCGTCGGCCGCCAGCGTGTTCGACACGCCGGGCTTGTTCTCCACGACAACTGCCTGCTTGAGCAGGGGCCCGAGCCGGTCGGCCACGGCGCGCGCCATGGCATCGGTTCCGCCGCCCGGCGCCGAGCCCACGAGCAGGCGCAGCGGCTTGTTGGGCCATTCCTGGGCCGCGGCCACGGTGCTTCCGAGGGCCAGCAGGCCGCCCGCCAGGGCGGCAACGATTGTCTTCATGGTGTGTCTCCGGTGTTATTGAAATAAGGACCAGCGCAGCGCATGGTAGGCAGGCCATTGATTTCGGTAAACTGAAAATAAACGATCAACCGATAACCTGAAGAAATCAATATGGGCTCCATCGACCGGCAGGATTCCACGCCCCAGCTGCTCAACCGGCTGCGCATGCGGCAGATCGCGCTGATGCTCGCGGTCGAGGAGCGCAAGACGCTGCGCGGCGCGGCCGGCCAGCTCGGGCTGAGCCAGCCGGCGGCGACCAAAATGCTGCACGAGCTGGAAAGCGCACTCGGCCAGCCACTGTTCGAGCGCGTGGGCCGGGGCCTGCAGCTCAACGCGGCGGGCGAGCGCGTGATGGGCTACTTCCGCGGCATCCGCGGCAGCATGGAAGCGCTCAACCGCGACCTGGGCGAGCTGCGCCTGGGCAGCGCCGGGCGCTTTGCGGTCGGCAGCATCATGGCGGCGTCCCCCGGCCGGCTGACCGAGGCGCTGGTCGGCCTGAAGGCGCAGTTTCCGCTGCTGGCCATCGAGATCGCGGTCGACACCAGCGACCGGCTGCTCGCGCAGCTGCACGAGGGCGTGCTGGAGGTGGTGATCGGGCGCCTGGTGGGCGACGCGGCGCAGGGCTGCGAGTTCCGCGCCATCGACGACGAGGGCCTGGCCGTGGTGGTCGGCAACCACCACCCGCTGGCCGGTCAGCGCCGCGTGGAATTTGCCGCGCTGCTGGCCTACCCGTGGATCCTGCAGCCTGCGGGCAGCCCGATGCGCGACGTCGTGGAGCGCGAATGCCGCGACCACCAGGCCCAGTTGCCGCGCGGCCTGGTCGAGACCGGCTCGATCCTGACCACCATCAACCTGATCCGCCGCTCCGAGATGGTTGCCGTGATCCCCGAGGCGGTGGCGCGGCGCGACGCGCAGCACCAGGTGCTGAGCATCGTCGACTACCCGCTGCGGCAAACACTGGCGGCCTACGGCAGCATCGTGCGCCGCGACCGCCCGCCCAGCGGCGCGGCCCGGCGCTTTCTGGAACTGCTGCACGGCTGACGCCCGCCCTCACGCTCCTTTTTCAGGAGCTAAAAGTGCTTACCCCATCAGCGTTACAGCCACTTTTGGCTTGTATTCCGTCAGGGCGCCGAAAGATCCGGCGTATCCACCAGCGTCTCGAGCGGCAGCCGGTGCAGTTCCTGCAGCAGCTCGCACAGCTGCTGCGCCGCCGCCTGCACCACCGCAGCGCCCTTGTCCGCGGTCGCGGCGGCGGCGTTGCCGGCGGCGCCGGCCCGGTGGTAGTCCTGCATCGCCCAGCCCAGCTTGGCGCTCTTGCCGTTGCCCAGCAGGGCGTATTTTTCGGACCGGTCCTGCGACGTGGAACGGAAGTGGCGCGCGTGCTCCATGCGCACGGTCTGCGGCGCCAGGTGCAGCATCATCGAGGTCTCGATCTCGCCTGCGTGGATGCCAAAGCGGTGCTCCTCGGCGCTGAACTGCGCGCTCACCGCATCCGGCAGCGGCAGGCTGAACCAACTCGCGCTGTAGACCAGCAGGCCGCAGCGCTGGCGCAGCTCGCGCGCCACGATGTCCATCACGCTGACCTGGCCGCCGTGGCCGTTGAGCAGCAGCAGCTTCTTCACGCCAGCGCGCGCCACGCAGGCGCCCAGCTCGGTCCACAGCGCGATCAGCGTGGCCGGCGTGAGCGTGAGCGTGCCGGCAAACGCCGTGTGCTCGGTGCTCAGGCCGATGTTCTGCGGCGGCAGGAACAGCGCCGGCAGCGCAGCCGGCAGCAGGGGCAGCGCGGCATCAACCACGCCCTGCAGCAGCGCCGCATCCACGCTGAGCGGCAGGTGCGGCCCGTGCTGCTCGGTGGCGGCCACGGGCAACACGGCAATGGTCTGCGCGGCCAGGCCGCTGGCCTGGGCCTCGGCGAAGTCGCGCGCGGACACCTCGGCCCAGTGGCGCGAAGGCCAGGAAGGGAAAGCAGCAGCGGCAGAGGAAGCGTCGTTCATGGCCGCGATGTTAGTGGAGCAGCGCAGGCACTGCTGCCATGCGCCGCGCACGCAGGCCATAGCCAGGCAGAGCAAAACCGCTTACGCTGGCACGCGCAAGCTCTGCCGTTGGCGCAGCCTTCCATGCGACAGCGGCAGCGCCCTGCACTGGCCAGACGGCGCCTGGGCGCGGAATCTGCGGCTGGCCTCCCCCTTGGTTCCCGACAACAACGCAAGGAGACTCCAATGACCCGCTTTCCTGCCCATTTCCGCGTCGCCACCGCCACACTGGCCTTGCTCGCTTTGGCAGCGTGCTCGGACAACGACCCCGTCGCGACCGCGCCGCCGCCGCCAGACACCGCGTGCGACGTGCTCTCCAGCAACGGCTCGGTCACCGTCGGCTCGGGCCTGCCCGGCGACCCGGCGGCGCCCGAGCCGGCGTCGGGTTACCGGCTGGGCATGCAGCCCGTCTATGCCAAGACCTACATGGTGGTCACCGCCAACCCGCTGGCCACCAAGGCCGGTTGCGCGGTGCTGAAAAAAGGCGGCTCGGCGGTGGACGCCGCCGTCGCGGTGCAGGCGGTGTTGGGGCTGGTCGAGCCGCAGTCCAGTGGCCTGGGGGGCGGCGCTTTCATGCTGCACTACGACGCGACCGCAAAAAAAGTCGTGGCCTTCGACGGGCGCGAGACGGCGCCGGCCGCGGCCACCGCCAACTACCTGCGCTGGATCGACGATGCCACGCAGCAGACCCCGCCGCTGCCCAACGCGCGCGCCAGCGGCCGCTCGATCGGCACGCCGGGCGTGCTCAAGATGCTCGACCTCGCGCACCAGAGGCACGGCACCATGGCGTGGGCGGAGCTGTTCACCCCGGCCATCGACCTGGCAAAGCAGGGCTTTGCCATCAGCGGCCGGCTGGCGCAGGCCATCAGCGGCTCGCAGCCGCAGCTGGTGCACGACAGCGAGGCCGCGGCCTACTTCCTGAACGCCGACGGCAGCCCCAAGGCGCTGGGCACCGCGCTCAAGAACCCGGCCTATGCCGAGACACTGGGCACGCTGGCCGAGCAAGGCACCAAGGCCTTCTACAGCGGCCCCATCGCGCAGTCCATCGTCGACAAGATCCAGATCACGGCCAGTGCCAAGGACGGCTCGCCCATCACGCCCGGCAAGACCACGCTCGCCGACTTGGCCAATTACCAGGCCAAGGCGCGCGAGGCCGTGTGCATCGACTACCGCAGCCACAAGGTCTGCGGCATGCCGCCACCGTCTTCGGGCGGCATCGCCGTGGCGCAGGCGCTGGGCGTCCTCGAGAACTTCGACCTGGCCGCCCACAAGCCCGCGGCCATCGACCTCTATGGCGGCAAGCCCACCGTCATGGGCGTGCACTTGGTCAGCGAAGCGCTGCGCCTGGCCTACGCCGACCGCGACAAGTACGTGGCCGACACCGACTTCGTGCCGCTGCCGGGCAGCGGCGTGGCCACCATGCTCGACAAGAGTTACCTGAAAACGCGCGCCGGCCTCATCAGCCCCACGCGCAGCATCGGCGTGGCCCCGGCGGGTGACCTGGGCCCGGTGCCGCTGGGCGTGGACAAGACGCCCGAAGGCGGCACCACCCACTTCACCATCGTCGACAAGAAGGGCAACGCAGTGTCGATGACCACCACGGTCGAGTCGACCCTGGGCTCTTTTCACATGGCGCGCGGCTTCATGCTCAACAACCAGCTGACCGACTTCAGCAGCAGCCCGACCGATAGCACCGGCACGCCGATCGCCAACCGCGTCGCCCCGGGCAAGCGCCCGCGCAGCTCGATGGCCCCCACGCTGGTGTTCCAAAAGAACGCTGACGGCAGCCTCGGCGCGCTGGCCATGGGCACGGGCTCGCCCGGCGGCGCGACCATCATCCAGTACGTCACCAAGACGCTGGTCGGTGTTCTCGATTGGGGGCTGGACGCTCAGCAGGCGACCGCGATGGTGGACTTTGGCGCGGCCAATTCGGCCACCACCAACGTAGGCGGCGAGCACCCGAACGTGGTGGCGGCCGATGGCGGGATCAACGACCCGCTCGTGCAGGGCCTCAAGGCACTGGGCCACACGGTCAGCGTGGCTGCGCAGTCCAGCGGCATCAGCACCATCGTGCGCAGCCAGGTGGGCGGCGCGCCCAGCTGGACCGGCGGTGCCGACCCGCGCCGCGAAGGCCTGGTGCTGGGCGACACCTTCAGGCCTTGACGCAAGGGTCGAATACCGCGCACCCAGCGCCCACGGGCCCACAGGGGCCGCCGCGCCGCTGCCAGCGCGGCGGCCCCGTTACCATGGCGCCATGACCCAAGCCACGCTCGACCTGTTCCGCGACGACGCCTACCTGCGCGAGTGCAGTGCCCACATCGCGGCCGTGCAGGCCGACGGCGGCATCGTGCTCGACCAGACGGTCTTCTACCCGCTCGGCGGCGGCCAGGCCGGCGACAGCGGGGCGCTGCTGCTGGCCGACGGCACGCAGATCGCCATCGCCGACACGCGCAAGGGCAAGGACGGGGCC
>NZ_MWOM01000109.1:0-1569 GCF_012931925.1 Acidovorax sp. SRB_24 | reverse complement strand
GGCCGCCATCGCCGCGCTGCAGGCCGGCGCCGCCGTCACCGCGCGCATCGACTGGGAGCGCCGCCACAGGCTCATGCGCTTTCACACCGCCACGCACCTGCTGTGCCACCTGGTGCCGCAACTGGTCAACGGCTGCTCGATCACGCCCGACTATGCGCGGCTCGACTTCAACATGACCGACCCGCTCGACAAGGAGTGGCTGACCGCGGGCATCGCGCGCCTGGTGGCGGCCGCGCACCCGCTCACGGTGGCGTCGATCAGCGACGAAGAACTCGACACCAACCCGCAGCTGGTCAAGAGCATGAGCGTGCAGCCGCCGCGCGGCACCGGGCGCATCCGTACCATCCGCATTGGCGACGCCGGCAGCGACACGCTGATCGACCTGCAGCCCTGCGGCGGCACGCATGTGGCGAACACGGCCGAGATCGGTGCCGTCGTCGTCACCAAGATCGAGAAAAAAAGCGCTACCACCCGCAGGGTGGTGTTGGGGTTCGCCCCATGAGCGCAGCGCAGCACGGTTTTTTCAGGGTGGACTCATTTGCGCGCAGCGCAACCACCCGCCGGGTGGTGCTGGGGTTCGCGCCGTGAACGCAGCCCCCGCCGCCCGGAACCAAAGCGCAGGGACGCGCTCCCACCAGGCGACCATGCCGCACTTCTTTCTGCTCCGCGTTCTTCCCCGCTTCCTCACCGCTCTTTTTTTCATAGCTGCAAGCGCTTTATGGACGAGCGCTAATGCCCAATTAGGCCCCAAATCCGATGCCAGCGCCGTGGTCAGCACACCGCGCGTGCGCGCCGAGCTGGTGGCGCACGCGCCGCAGGGCATCACGCCCGGCGAGCCGCTGTGGCTGGGCCTGCAGATCACGCACCAGCCGGACTGGCACACCTACTGGAAAAACCCCGGCGACTCGGGCCTGCCGACCCAGCTGACCTGGACCTTGCCCGCCGGTCTGGACGTCGGCGAGATCGCCTGGCCGGAGCCGCAGAAGATCCGCATCGAGCACCTGGCCAACTACGGCTATGAGGGCACGGTGCTGCTGCCGGTGCCGCTGCAGGTGGCGTCCACCTTCCAGGCGCCGCTGTCGGGCACGGTGGACGTGCGCCTGCACGCGAGCTGGCTGGTCTGCAAGCGCGAATGCATCCCCGAAGAAGGCGACTTCACGCTGCAGCTGCCGGTGCGCGGCTCGACGGCACTGCACGCCGCGGCCTTTGACAGCGCCCTGGCGGCGCAGCCGCGGGCACTGGCCAGCGACGGCAGCACGGCGCGCGTGGACGGCGAGCGCCTGCAGCTCCGCGTGCCCGGCCTGCCGGCTGCGGCGCGCGGCCAGGCGCTGCAGCTGTTTCCCGAAGCGCCCGCCGTGATCGAACATGCGGCCGAATCGGGCAGCGGCTGGACGCAGGCCTGGGAAGGCGATGTCTGGACCGCCAGCGTGCCGCTGTCGGCCGAGCGCGGCGCGAGCGTGGCGCAGCTGCCTCTGGTGCTGGCCTTGCCGGCGCAGGCAGCGCCCGCAGGCGGCGCACGCGCCTGGCGCACGGTGGCAATGGTCGACGGCGCCTGGACCGCCGCCGCGT